>NZ_JBMDJQ010000019.1:0-108849 GCF_057809275.1 Pseudomonas sp. FG36 | reverse complement strand
GCAGTTGCCCCTCGATTGCAACTGACTCAGTGCTTGCGGATCTTCTCGACGATCGCCGTGGTCGAGCTGTTCTCCACCAGGCCGAGCACCTTCACCGTGCCGCCGTAGGCCTTGACGATATCGGCACCGACCACCTGGTCGATACCGTAGTCGCCGCCCTTGACCAACACATCCGGCTTGACCTGGCGCAGCAGGTTCTCGGGGGTGTCCTCAGGGAAGCTGATGACCCAGTCCACCGCACCGAGCCCGGCCAGCACGGCCATGCGACGATCGACGCTGTTGATTGGACGGCCCGGCCCTTTCAGGCGGCTGACCGAAGCATCGTCGTTGATGGCGACGATCAGGCGGTCGCCCTGGGCGCGGGCCTGCTCCAGATAGGTCACGTGGCCCGCATGCAGGATATCGAAACAGCCATTGGTGAAGACGATGCTTTCGTTGTGCGCACGGGCATCATCGATGGCCAGCAGCAACTGCTCCAACCCCAGCACGCCGCGCTCGGAGCCTTCTTCACGCTGGATCGCCCGACGCAGTTCGGGTGCGCTGATGGCGGCAGTACCCAGCTTGCCGACCACGATGCCGGCGGCCAAGTTGGCCAGGGCGACCGCGTGCGGCAGGTCTTCGCCCGCGGCAATGGCCGCGGCGAGAGTGGAAATCACCGTATCGCCGGCACCAGTGACATCGAACACCTCACGGGCTCGGGCCGGCAGGTGCAGCGCCGGGTGGCCGATGCGCAGCAAGGTCATGCCGTGCTCGCCACGGGTCACCAACAGCGCGCCCAGGTCCAGCTCTTCGAGCAGCTTCAGGCCCTTGGCAACCAGCTCGGCTTCGTCGGCGCAACGGCCGACGATGGTCTCGAACTCGCTGAGGTTCGGGGTGATCAGGCTGGCGCCGCGGTAGATCGAGAAATCCTTGCCCTTGGGGTCGGCCAGCACCGGGATACCCTTGCCGCGGGCAGCCTGGATCAACGACTGGTGATTTTTCAGCGCGCCCTTGCCGTAATCGGACAGCACCAGGACCTTGACGCCTTCGAGCAAGGCATCCACTTCCGCTCCCAACGACAGCGGGTCGGTGGCGAAGGGCTCTTCGAAATCGATGCGCAGCAACTGCTGGTGGCGGCTCATGACCCGCAGCTTGACGATGGTCGGCTGATGGGCGATGCGCTGAAAGATCGAGCGCACGCCTGCGGCCTGCAGGCTGTTGGCCAGGCTGTCGGCGGCTTCGTCCTGGCCGGTGACGCCAACCAGCGCGGCAGGGGCGCCGAGGGCGGCGATGTTCAAGGCCACGTTGGCGGCGCCGCCGGGACGGTCCTCGATCTGATCGACCTTGACCACCGGCACCGGCGCTTCAGGCGAGATACGCGAAGTACCGCCATGCCAGTAGCGGTCGAGCATGACATCGCCGACCACCAATACCGGGGCTTGATCGAAACGCGGCATGGACAACTTCATGGGCAACCCATCATTGGAAAAGTGAACAGGGGCAGGATATTAGCACAGGGTTGCGCAGGGCTTTACGGCCAACCGCGGCAATGCTGTATCGATTGACTGGCGGGGCCGCGCGGGCCCCACCCTATGGCCGATCAGGTGATGTCGGCCTTTTCCGCTTCGTCCAGGCCCATGGCGTGCAGGCGGGCATAATGGCCATTGGCCTGGAGCAGTTCGGCGTGGGTGCCACGCTCCACCAGACGGCCTTGATCCATTACCAGAATCAAGTCGGCTTTCTCGATGGTCGACAGGCGGTGGGCGATCACCAGAGTGGTGCGACCTTCCATCACGTGGTCCAGCGCCGCCTGGATGTGACGCTCGGACTCGGTATCCAGGGCCGAGGTCGCCTCGTCGAGGATCAGCAGTGGCGCGTTTTTCAGCAACGCCCGCGCAATCGCCAGACGCTGGCGCTGGCCTCCGGAGAGCAGCACACCGTTCTCGCCGACTTCGGTATCGAAGCCCTTGGGCAACTGGTCGACGAACTCCTTGGCGTAGGCATCGGCGGCGGCGGCCTCGATATCCGCCCGAGGGGCGCCGGCCAAGTCACCGTAGCCGATGTTGTTGGCCACCGTGTCGTTGAACAGGGTGACGTGCTGGGTCACCTGGGACACATGACGACGCAGGTTGCGCAGGCGGTACTGTTCGATTTCCACGCCGTCGAGCAGGATCTGCCCTTCCGTGTGGTGATAGAACCGCGGGATCAGCGCCGCCAGCGTCGACTTGCCGCTGCCGGACCGCCCGACCAGGGCGATCATCTGCCCAGGCTCGGCGGTGAAGCTGATGTCGCTGAGCACCTGACGCTCGGTGCCGGGGTAGGTGAAGCTGAGGTTGCGTACTTCGAGGCGTCCGTCGACCCGTTCCTTCTCCACGGTGCCGGCATCGACCTCCGGCTTCTCGTCCAACTGCTCGAAGATGCTTTCGGCACCGGCAAGGCCCTTCTGGATGGTCGAGCTGACTTCCGAGAGCTGGCGAATCGGCTTGGGCAGCAACCCGGCCGCCGTGATGTAGGCCACCAGATCACCGGCCGACGCCTCGCCGCGCAGGAACAGCACCAGGAACATCAGCGTGGCCATGGCGGTGTAGATCACCAGTTGCAGCAACGGCGTGTACAACGCACCGGTCTTGGTCATGCGCAGCTGCTTGTCGGTGTTGCTCTGGCTGGCAGCGTTGAAGCGACGCTCTTCGTAGCTTTCGCCACCGAAGCTGCGCACCACGCGATAACCCTGGATGGTTTCGGAGGCCACATGGGTGACATCGCCCATGGCTACCTGGATCTTCTTGCTCTGCTTGCGGAATTTCTTGCTGGCGGTACTCACCATCACCGCGATCAGCGGCAGGATCGCCACCATCACCAAGGTCAGTTTCCAGTTCATCCACAGCAGGTAGGCGAACAGGAACACCACTGTCAGGCCTTCACGGATGACCACCTTGATGGCATCGGTGGCCGCGCCGGTAACCATGGTCACGTTGAAGGTGATGCGCGAAATCAGGTGCCCGGAGTTGTGGTTGTCGAAGTAGCGGTTGGGCAGCACCAGTAGCTTGTTGAACAACTCGACCCGAAGGTCGTGAACCAGGCACAACGAAACCTTGGACAGGTAGTAGTTGCCCAGGAACGAGCCCAGGCCCTGCCAGGCGGCGATCAGGATGATCAGCAGCGGCACCGCCTGCAGCAACTGCAGGTCACGCAGGTAAGGCACGCTGGGGAACAACACCGCCTGGGGGTTGCTCAGGCCGTCGACGAAATACTTGAGGATCCCGGCCAGCATCGGTTGGGTCGAAGCGAAGATCACGAAACCGACGATGCTCAGCAGGAAGATGCCGATATAAGGTTTGACGTAGCCCAGCAGGCGCAGGTAGATCTTCAGGCTCGCAGGCGAAGACGATTCGGGAACTGTCATGAGAATCCGTCGGGTCAAAAAGAGTCGGGATTATAACACACGCGGTGTCTCGCACCGCCCGCTGCAGGTAAGATAGGCGGCTGTCCCGAACCCATGGCCCTGGAGGCTAGATGCACGCACTTGACCACGCCCGCTACCTTGCCCTGCGCGAGGGCGCTCATGTCCTCGAAGCCGACGGCACTGGCGACAAGGTCCTGCGCCTGCGCGACGGCACGATGCTCAAGCTGTTCCGGCGCAAGCGCCTGATCAGCTCGGCGGCCTGGTATCCCTATGCCCGACGCTTCGCCGACAACTGCAAGGCCCTGGCCGCGCGCGACATCCCCTGCCCAAAGGTCAAGGCGGTGTACCGGATTGCCGAGATCGCCCGCGATGCCGTGCATTACGACCCGCTCCCAGGGCATACGCTGCGTCAACTACTGGAGCAACCCGGCGAGCATCCCGAACTACGCGACCAGCTTGGGCAGTTCATCGCGACGCTGCACGAGTCAGGCGTGTACTTCCGCTCCGCGCATCTGGGCAACGTGGTACTGACGCCCGAAGGCAAGCTGGGGTTGATCGATGTCGCCGACCTGCGCATGTACCGCAAGCCACTTCGCCGATCACAACGTCAGCGCAACTTCCGCCACATGCTGCGGTATCGGCAAGATCGGGAATGGTTGCTGGGTGACCGCGACAACCTGTTCATCGAGGCCTACCTGGCCAGCCAGCAGGTCTGCCGCCGCCAGGACCTGGCCAGCGCACTGGCCTGAACGAAGATGGCCGCCCGGAGGCGGCCATCTTCATCATCAGCGCAAACGTCGCTGCTGCAACCCACGGCCAAGTACCATGGCTGCTGGCAGCAGGACCAGCGGCCAAAGCTCGTCGGGGTTGCCGATCAGCTTGCTGCCGTCGAAGTTGAGCATGACCAGGGCACAGGCCAGGTACATGCCCCACGGGTCGCGCAGGCGCACGGCCTGGACCAGGGTCATCGCCACGATGACCAGGAACAGCAGCAGCGAAACACCACCGGTGTAAAGCCCCAAGGCAACGAAGATATTGTGCGGGTGCTGGATCGGCATGGTGCCGGCAAGCAGCTTGTCGGTATGGAACTCCACCCCGCAGCCCAGGGCCCAGCCACAGTTCTGCCACTCGCCGACCATGACGCGGAACAGCTCACCGCGGAAGGAGTCACCACGGGCGATGACCGAATGAACCCAGCTGGCATCCTTGATCAGCCAGAGCACCATAGCCCCTAGCACCGCGAACCCCAGCAGCCATGGACCAGCGATTCGGGGAAAGCGCCACAGCGCCCAAACTGCCCAGGCAGCGAACAGGAACGCAGCACCAAGCATTGCCGTGCGGGTCTGCAGCACGAAGCTCACCGCCACCAGGGAAAGTACCACTGCGGCGAACGCTTCGACCCAAAGCTGCCTGCGCAACCAATGCGGCATGGCCAGCGCCAAGGCACACAGCAGCCAGATACTGACGTAGATGACATTTTCCATTCGCGCCGGCAGCAGATCGACACGCTGCCCCAAGGCATACAACCCCGTCGCATAGGCGTAAAGCGCATAGGCGAAGATATACAGGCAGATGATCCAGAACAGCGCCCGGGCAAATACCCAGGAACGCATGAAATCATGATTCACCAACGCGGCCACGACGAAGACAAACAATGTCACATAGACGATATGCTTGTAGAACTGCCCCTCACCGGCAATCGCCGCCGGCACCAGGAACCACAGCAGGAACACCAGCCACGCCAGGCCAAGCTTGTCGCTGAACAGCCCCGCACCACGCTCCTTGACCAGGAACACCAGGCCAGGCAACGCAATGAAGGCGTAGAAAATGTTGTTGGTCCATTTCGATGAGGCCATCAGCACGAAGCTGGCCAGGAACACGATCAACGCCGCGCTGAAATAGCGCCGACTCGTGCGGTTATCGCTGCCAATCCCTTCAAACATCCTTCAACACCCATCCAAGCAATAGTCCAATAAACAACACGCCCAGCAGGCGGATACGATCCATGCGCTTGCGTCGGGCCTTCTTGATCTTCTCTTCCGGCATTTCCACATGCTCGCCGAACCCGGTGTGCAGCACCGCGTCGTTCTCGAGGATCAGCGCGTAGCGGTCGCGCTCGGCGTAGAGCCGCGACAGGCTCTTCTCACCCGAATGCGCGGCGTACGGCGCATGCGCCTGGTAGTCGGCAAGCCTGCGCAGGCCCGGGTTGAACGAGAAGCCCTGCCATTCCGCCTTGTGCGAACCCAGCTTGTGGAAGGCAATTCCCTGCAGCACCTGACGCGCCTCCAGGAACACGTAGGGGCTGTGCACCTGCAAGTCATGGTTGAAGCTGCGCAGCCAGACCTGCAAGGCTTGCGGGTCGGCTTCGAGCAATGCCTGGGACTCCTCGACGAACCCCGGGCGATAGAACGCCCAGTCATCCTCGCAGTGGAACACCCAGAACGTCTTGACCTGCGAGTAGGCGGCATCCACCGAACGCAACTGCCCGAGCTTGGGATTGTTGACGATGAAGGTGGTGTGCTCGCGCCAGTGCTCGGGAATGCAGTCGCGTACCGCCTCGTCACCGGAGTCTTCGGTGATGAACACTTCGCGGATGGGCGCCGTGTTGTAGAGATCGAAACTCTCGAGCGTGCGCTTGAGCAGTTCAAAACGACCACAGCTGGTCACCACCAGTGTGATCTCGCTGTTTTCACTGAAGATCATGGCTTCCTCGATGTGTTTTAGGGCTTAACGCGACCAACCAATGGCACGCAGCAGGCGCTCCACCAGGCCGGGTTTGCTGGCTGGGCGTAGCGGCGCACGCATGGCCTCGGTGATCGCCTGCCCAAGCGCGTGAAAGGTATAACGCTGCTCGGCCAGTTGCTGGCCGTTGCGCGAGATACGCTCGGCCAGGGCCAGGTCGCCACGCAGTTGGGCGAGCTTCTCGCGTAGTTGTTCAAGGTCGCGATAGAGCACGATGTTGTGCATATCGACGAAACCCAGTGCCTGGTTCTCCTCCTCGCCTTGGTCATAGGCGAACAGGACACAACCACAGGCCATGGCTTCGAAGTTCTTGATCATGTACTCGCCCATGCCGACGTCGGCACTGACGAAAAAGCGGATGCGGCTAAGGGTCTGGCTGTATTCCTCGCCCGACTTGGTGCGGGTGATCAGCAGATTTTCCACCGCCGCGATCGACTCGAGCATCTGCTTGCGACCCGAGTAGGCCACGCTGCGCAGGCTGCCGACGAACGCCAGTTCGATGTCGCGCTCGCGGTTTTCGTTGCGCAGCAGCGCCTGGTCGTAGCCCTTCGGTACGAATACCGCATCGAAGCCTTCATCACGCAAGCGACGGGTAACCACGGCACCTGAAGTGATGACCCGTGCCCACGGCAACTGGCGATAGTACTCGCTGAACTTGCCGGTGTACTTGCACGGGATGTAGTTCTGATAGGCGTCGTGCTCGAGGATCACCAGATTCGGGATGGTGCGGATGAAGCGCGCCTGGCGGATTTCTTTCTTGAACCGCAGGAAGAACAGGATGCGGTCGTACTGATCGATTTGCACATGGCGATGGAAGTAGCCGCGCAGATCAGCCTGCTCGTCACCGGTGAGCCAACGTATGTCGCACTCGCAGTCGGCCGCGATGCCTTCGTAAAGACGGTCCAGGATGGCGCGTTGCTCTTTCTGGACCAGGAACAGGACTTTCACCGTGGCTCTCTCTTGTCGATCACTGTACCGACCCACAGCAGTTCGTGGCGCCGTACGGCCTTGCGGAAGAATTCATTGTCACCGAATGCCGGCCAGCGCCGGGCGGCCAGGCAGCGCTGCAGGAAGCGACGAACCCTGCGTTTGAATGGAGCCGCAGGCTGCAGGTCGTGCATCATACCCAATGCGATGGCCTTTTGCCTCTGCTGCTGCTCGCCAACCCCAAGCACCCAGGGGCGCATGGGCAGGCTTGCATCGAAGAACGGTGGCAAAGGCACCCCGGTACCGGCATCGCCCATCGGCCAGCGATCATTGTCGTGCAGGTGATTGGCGTACAACAGCAAGTTTTGCGGTTGCCAACTCGCCCCTTGCAACGCTTGCTGCAGGGCGTCATGGGCGCACACGTGGTCCGGGTGGGGATCGAGCGTCGGGTGCGGCATCACGATGGTTGCCGGGCGCGCATGCTCGATGAGCTCGCGCAGGTCCTGGACCAGGTTGCTCCAGGTCGGTTGGCCATCGGCATCGCTGCACAGCGCGACCTCGTTGAAACGGCGGAATGGCCGGGTGTCGATCAGGTCGGCCTCGCGCGATGCGACAGGTGTCTCGGGCTCGGCCTGCATGGCCGGCAGCTGCATGCAGAAATAACCCAACTGCACGCACTGCTGGGAAGGCACCCCGGCCCAGCGGGGTACGGCGATGCTGTCCCAACTGCGCAACTCGCCCTTGAGCCGGGCCGCCTCTACCAAGTCAAGGCCGAAGGTTTCGCGATAATACGCGTTCTCGATCTCGCCTGCGGTCAGAGTCACGATCCAGCTGCTTTTTGCCTGGGCATAAGCGGCGAATGCCGCAAGCTCGGCATCGTCGGCATGGGGTGCGATGACCATCAGCGAGCCGGCCAGGTAGTCGCCGTGACGGAACACCAGCAATTCCATCTCCGGCGCCACGCGGCAGTGCCGGCCACTCAGGCGCAGCCGCCCGGCGCTCAGCGCCTCGGCCTGCCCCCCCAGGTTCAGGTAGCGCACACCGCGAACACCACGCTCGAAGGCCTGGCAATCGGCGACGCCCCCTTCGATGCGTACCGCCGGGTCGAGCAGGCGCCCCAACCAACCGGCGCGAAGATTCACCCGCAGCAACAGGGTCTCGCTGCCGTCCAGCTGGCAATCTTTCGGCAACGCAAGCACCCCACCATGGCTGTGCAGCGCATGACGCTCGCTGGCCTGCAAATCGTACTGGTAGTCGCTGCCGGGCACGTAGAACAGGTGGTCGGAGAACCAGGCCTCATGGGCCACCCACAACAACACCGCGAGAACAGGCGGCAACCACCATGCCCACAGCGCCGTGAGCACCAGCGCGACAAGCAACACCAGCAGGATCACCCGCTTGCGCTTGCGATGGCGTTTGAGCAGTTGCTGCTTGTTGGCGCTCATGTTCAGACCTGGAAGACGTTGACGGGGTTGCACCAACGATCCTTGTACTCTCGATCGGCCCGGCCAAAGGAGAACCGCAGCGCCTTGCCTCGGGCATTGGCATCCTCCCAGGCAGCCTGGGTATTGAGGAAGCTCAGTACGCTACCAGGGCTGAAGGCCTTGGTCTGCGGGTCGACACCGCCGTTTACATATTCGACGCTGATCCATTGTGGCGCCTCGACGCGATACACCAGCTGGATCGCGATCGGCGCGCCCTCCAGGAACAGCACGGAGCCAATCAACAGTTCGCGCAGGCGCTCGACCACTTCAGCCATGCGGGCCGCGCCGGTAGCCGGGAACCCCCAGCGACGCTGGAACAAGTCACAGTACATCGCCGCGATCTCGGCTGCAGTGAAATCGCCAATCGGTCGCACCTGGCCGCCGGCCTCTTCCAGCAGGCGCAGCTCACGGCGCTGGTTATAGCGAAATTTCTTCGACAGGTCCTCGTGCGGGCGAGACATGGCCAACTGCTCTGGCTGCGCCTTGAGACCGCTGAAACGGCCCTGGTTCAACTCGGACAGGTAACGCCCGGCATGGCGCAGCGGCGCGGCGCAGTCATCGGCGGCTGGCAGGATGATCTCGGCGTTGCCCAGGTCGAACAGGCCTTTCTTGCCATGACGCTTGAGTACGTCCTTGGACAGCGCCAAGTGTCGCCCCCATACCGGCAACGCGGCCTTGAGCTCGCCGCCCTGCGGAAACCCCAGATAGCGCACTGGGATCTGGGCCAGGTCGGCCAGTTGCTCGATCACCAGAGGATGGGTCGCCACACTGCCGCCAAACCGCTGCCAGGTCTCGCCGTAGGCGGCCGCGTCGATGACTTGCCAACCGCGTTCGCGCCAGCCTTGGATAAAGTTGAGCATCAGGCCTCCGCGACCAGCGCACGCACCTGCGGCAACTGCCAGAAGGCATCGCGCACTGCCTGGTCGCTGAAACGCTGCTGCAAGCGCTGCAGCATGTGCAAAGCACAGGCCTCACGCTGCCCGGCGTCCAGCCCGGCCATATGCTTCAGGCCCTGGGCCAGCTGCGCGGCATCCCCCAGCGGGAACAGCACGCCCACGCCCTCGACTACTTCTCGGGCGCCGCCACAGGCGGTGGCCAGCAGCGGCACGCCCGCCACCATGGCCTCGAGCAGGACCATGCCGAACGGCTCATGGTCGGAGCTCAGCGCAAATACATCAAAGGCGCGGAAGTAACGGCGGGCGTCCGGCACCTGGCCGAGGAAGTCCACCTGCCCGACAATGCCCAACTCACTGGCCAATGCCTTGAGCGGTGCCTCGAGGCGGCCCTTGCCCAGGATTGCCAACCGCGCGCCAGCCGGCAGGCCAGGCAAGGCTTCGGCGAAGCCGCGCAACAGCGTGGCCTGGTCCTTGTCCGGGTGCAGTCGGCCGACATTGCCGACCACCCATGCCTGCTCATCCAGGCCCAAGGCGCGACGCGCCTCGTCACGCGGCACCAGGCGGGCTTGCAATGCCTCGACATCAATGCGGTTGTACAGGGTCTGGATACGCTCGGCCGGCCACTGCCCCAGGCAGCGTCGCATGTCGTCGCGCACCGCGTCCGAGACACCGAGCAGGCTCAGGCGTTTGCGGAACAGGTTGGCGAACAGGCGACGACCCTTGCGCTGGTAGTCGCCAAACGCGTGGTGCACGCCGATCACCGGCAGGCCGGTGCCCAGCAGCGCGACATAGATCGGCTTGAAGCGGTGGGCGATGCAGAACGCGAAATTGCGCTGCGCGGCGATCTTGCGCAGCGCGGCGATGGCACCCAGTTTCAGGCCACGCACGGCCTTTGAACTGAATTCCAGGAACAATACCTCGTCCGAGGCGCAGCCAGCCGCGACCTGCGCGTCAGCTGCCCCGGTGAGGAACACGGTGGTGACCTTGTAGCCGCTGCCCTGGAACAGGCTGGCGTATTGACGGGCGCAGTCGAGGAACGGCCCGTCATAGCCATGGCAGAACTGCAGGATCCGCGGTTCAGAGCGGCTGGTCATACGGCGCGGCGCCTTCCTTGACCACCAGGATGTCTTCCATGATCAGGTACTGCAAGTCCGAGCCGAAGAACATGTTCAGGGCGTCGGTCGGCGAGCAGATCATCGGTTCGCCACGGCGGTTGAGCGAGGTGTTCAGCGACACGCCGTTGCCGGTCAGGTCTTCCAGCGCCTTCATCATGTCGTAGTAGCGCGGGTTGTACTCGCGCTTGAGCACCTGGGCACGCGAGGTACCGTCCTCGTGGACCACTTCCGGCACACGGGTCTTCCACTCTTCTGCCACTTCGAAGGTGAAGGTCATGAACGGGGCCGGATGATCGATCTTGATCATCTGCGGCGCGACAGTGTCGAGCATCGACGGGCAGAAAGGCCTCCAGCGCTCGCGGAACTTGATCTGGTGGTTGATGCGGTCGGCCACGCCCGGCACGCTCGGGCAACCGATGATCGAGCGACCACCCAGTGCGCGCGGGCCGAACTCCATGCGGCCCTGGAACCAGGCCACCGGGTTGCCGTCGACCATGATCTTGGCGATCTGCTCGGGCATGTTCTCGAGCTTGCGCCATACCGGTTTGCTCGGGTGACGGGCGCAGGCGGCGATCACGTCTTCGTTGGAGTACGCAGGGCCGAGGTAGACGTGCTCCATCTTCTCGACCGGCACGCCACGGGCGTGGGACACGTAGGCAGCAGCACCCACCGCAGTACCGGCGTCGCCGGACGCTGGCTGGACGAACAGCTCTTTCACGTCATCGCGGGCGATGATCTTCTGGTTCAGCTTGACGTTCAGCGCACAGCCGCCGGCGAAGGCCAGCTTGCCGGTCTCTTTCAGGGTATCGCCCAGGTAGTGGTCGATCATCTGCAGGGCGAGCTTCTCGAACAACGCCTGCATGCTCGCCGCGTAGTGGATATACGGCTCGTCGGCGATGTCGCCTTCGCGCTTCGGACCCAACCACTCGATCAACTTGGGCGAGAAGTAGAAGCCCTTGCCCTTCTCTTTATAGCGGCGCAGGCCGATGACGTTGGCGTACTCGGTGTTGATCACCAGCTCGCCGTTTTCGAAGCTGGCCAGGCGCGAGAAGTCATATTTGCTGGCATCGCCGTACGGCGCCATGCCCATGACCTTGAACTCGCCATCGAGCATCTCGAAGCCGAGGAACTCGGTGATCGCGCCATACAGGCCACCCAGGGAGTCCGGGTCGAAGAATTCCTTGATCTTGTGGATCTTGCCGTTTTCGCCATAGCCGAAGAAGGTAGTGGCGTACTCGCCCTTGCCGTCGATGCCGAGGATTGCGGTCTTCTCTTTGAAGCCCGAGCAATGGTAGGCGCTGGAGGCGTGGGCCAGGTGGTGCTCGACCGGTTCGATCTTGATCTTCTTCGGATCGAAGCCCAGCTGCTCCAGGCACCAGACGATCTTCTTGCGGTAGCGCTTGTAACGGCGGTTGCCCATCAGCAGCGCGTCGAGAGCGCGATCCGGGGCGTACCAGTAGCGCTTGGCGTAGTGCCAGCGGGCCTTGCCGAACAGGCTGATCGGGGCGAAAGGAATGGCCACCACGTCGACGTCCGACGGCTTGATGCCGGCCTGCTCCAGGCAGAACTTCGCCGACTCGTAGGGCATGCGGTTCTTCGCATGTTTGTCACGCACGAAGCGCTCTTCTTCGGCGGCGGCAATCAGCTTGCCGTCGATGTACAGGGCCGCGGAAGGGTCATGGCTAAGGGCGCCGGACAGGCCAAGAATCGTCAGTGCCAAGGGGTTAGCCTCTCAAATCGGTATGAAGTGCGCCACCGGCCATTCAGGCGGATGGCGGCTAAAGGGCGGGATTATAACGCAAAGATCGCCAGACGCGATGCATAGACGTGGCAGCGAGCTTGCCCCGCGATGGCGTTGGATCTGCTGACGCCATCGCCGGGAAAGCCCACTCCCACGGTGCTTGCGACGCCTGTTTATTCGGCGATCAGCCAGTCCATGCGGAAGCTGCCGGCGGTCTGTGCCAGTTCCTTGGCCAACCACGGCAGCAGCTCCTTGAGTTCGTCTTCCAGGCCCCACGGTGGGTTGGCGATGGCCAGGCCCGAGCCGTTCAGGCCCTGCGGGCTGTCCTGGTGATGCACATACAGCTCCACGCGTAGCAGCTTGGGCGCGCCGGTGCTGGTGAGGTCCTGGTAGAAGCGGGTCAGCGAACGCTGGTCCTTGATCGGGTACCAGATGGCCGCGACGGTCTGGCGCATGCGACCGATCGCCTCCTTCATCGCCACGGTGCAGCGCTTGAGCTCGTCGGCCTGCTCGAACGGCGGGTCGATCAGCATGATCGCGCGTTTTTCCTGCACCGGCAGCAGCGCCCGCGGGATGTGCCAACCCTCGCCCAGGTGCACGGTGACTCGCGGATCCTTCTTCATGTTCTCTTTGAGCAGCACGCCGTCTTCAGGGTGCTTTTCGTTGAGTTGTGCACGGTCCTGTTCACGCATCAAACGCCGGGCCAGCTCGGGGGAGCCCGGGTAGTAACGCAGCTCGCCGTTCTTGTTCAGGCGTTTGATGACACCCAGATAGTCGGCGGTAACGGCTGGCAGGTCATCGCGATTCCACAGGCGGGCGACGCCCTCGAGGTACTCACCGGTACGGCTCGCCTGGTCGCCCTGCAGGTCGTACAGGCCAAGCCCTGCGTGGGTATCGATATAGGCGAACGGCTGCTCCTTGCGCGACATCAGGGCGATGAGGCGGGTGAGCACGATGTGCTTGAGGACGTCGGCATGGTTGCCGGCGTGGAAGGCGTGACGATAGTTCATGAGGACTCCTGCGGGGGCTGCAAGTTTACCTTGCCTTGCAGCCGGCAAAAAGCATCGCCCGCGATAGGGACAACGCCGATTCAGCAGGCGTTACTTGTCAGCGTGATACGCCGCATCAGCGGTTTCAAAACGCGAAACCATGCTGTTCGTCGGGCTGCCCAGCTTGCTCACCACGAAGATGGCGATGCTGGCGAACAGGAAGCCCGGGATGATCTCGTACAGCCCCAGGCCGACGTAGCTCTTCCACAGGATCACGGTCAGTGCACCGACCACGATACCGGCCAGCGCGCCGTTGCGGGTCATGCCTTTCCACAGTACCGAGATCAGCACCACCGGACCGAAGGCGGCACCGAAGCCAGCCCAGGCGTAGGCCACCAGGCCAAGCACGCGGTTCTCGGGGTTGGCGGCCATGGCGATGGCGATCAGCGCGACAGCCAGCACCATCAGGCGGCCGACCCAGACCAGCTCGGTCTGCGAGGCGTTCTTGCGCAGGAAGGCCTTGTAGAAGTCTTCGGTCAGGGCGCTGGAGCACACCAGCAGCTGGCAGCTCAGGGTGCTCATCACCGCCGCCAGGATGGCCGACAGCAGCACACCGGCAACCCATGGGTTGAACAGGATCTTGGCGAGCTCGATGAACACGCGCTCGTGGTTCTCGGTGACCGGACCGGCCAGGTCAGGATGCGCCGAGAAGTAGGCGATACCGAAGAAGCCCACGGCGCAGGTACCGGCCAGGCAGAGGATCATCCAGGTCATGGAGATGCGACGGGCATTGGCAATCGACTTCACCGAGTCGGCAGCCATGAACCGCGCCAGGATGTGCGGCTGGCCGAAGTAGCCCAGGCCCCAGCCCATCAGCGAGATGATGCCGATGAAGGTGGCGCCCTTGAACATGTCGAAGTGCGCCGGGTTCACCGCGTCGATGGCGGCGAAGGTCTGGTCGAAGCCGCCGGTGGAGATCAGCACGATCACTGGGGTCAGGATCAGCGCGAAGATCATCAGCGATGCCTGCACGGTGTCGGTCCAGCTCACCGCCAGGAAGCCACCGACGAAGGTGTAGGCGATGGTGGCCGCGGCACCGGCCCACAGGGCGGTCTCGTAGGACATGCCGAAGGTGCTTTCGAACAGGCGGGCGCCGGCGACGATGCCGGAGGCGCAGTAGATGGTGAAGAACACCAGGATGACGATGGCCGAGATGATCCGCAGCAGGCCGGTCTTGTCCTCGAAGCGGCTGGCGAAGTAGTCCGGCAGGGTCAGGGCGTCACCGTTGTGCTCGGTCTGCACGCGCAGACGGCCGGCGACGAACAGCCAGTTCAGGTAGGCGCCGACGGTCAGGCCGATGGCGATCCAGGCCTCGGAAAGGCCGGCGAAGTAGATGGCGCCCGGCAGGCCCATCAGCAGCCAGCCGCTCATGTCCGATGCGCCGGCGGAAAGCGCGGTGACCACGCTGCCGAGGCTACGGCCGCCGAGAATATAGTCGGAAAGGTTCTTGGTGGAGCGATAGGCCGCGAAGCCGATCAGCACCATTGCCGCGATGTAGATCACGAAGGTGATCGTGATTGGATTGCCCATGAGTTGTGCCCTGGCGTTGTTTTTATCTCTGCGACTCGCCGTGCACGACGACGGTTGCACCCAGGCGGCGCATCCTATGCAACAACATGAATCAGGTGCAACCATTTTTCATTTGCAAGTTGCACCCAAGCCTGCATTTTCAGATAAAACCGCTTTCTTGCTTCTTTTCGGAGCAAAAACGACGTTTCTCATACTTAAATGCAGCAAAAACAGCCATTTCGGTGGTTCAGAAATACCCTTCAGACGAGTTGCACCTGAGGCATGAAAAATTCGGGTTGCACCCGGTTGCACCCCAATTGTCCTACAGGCTAATCTTGCCGCCAGCTTAGGCCACATCCGTGGCCAATAACGAGGATAAGAAATGGCGACGACCACCCTTGGGGTCAAACTCGACGACCCGACCCGTGAGCGACTCAAAGCAGCTGCGCAGTCCATCGACCGCACGCCGCACTGGTTGATCAAGCAAGCGATCTTCAACTATCTCGAGAAGCTCGAGGGTGGCGCCACCCTGAACGACCTCAACGGCCATGCCGCCGCTGGCGACGACGCCGGCGAAGTCGCCGCCGACCACGCCCACCAGTGCTTCCTGGAGTTTGCCGAAAGCATCCTGCCGCAGTCGGTACTGCGCTCGGCAATCACCGCCGCCTACCGCCGCCCCGAGCAGGAAGTGGTGCCGATGCTGCTGGAGCAGGCACGCCTGCCGGCCGCCCAGGCCGAAGCCACCAACAAGCTGGCCGCAAGCCTGGCCGACAAGCTGCGCAACCAGAAGAGCGCCGGTGGCCGCGCCGGCATCGTCCAGGGCCTGCTGCAGGAGTTCTCGCTGTCCTCGCAAGAAGGCGTGGCGCTGATGTGCCTGGCCGAAGCCCTGCTGCGCATCCCCGACAAAGGCACCCGTGACGCACTGATCCGCGACAAGATCAGCACCGGCAACTGGCAGCCGCACCTGGGCAACAGCCCGTCGCTGTTCGTCAACGCTGCCACCTGGGGCCTGCTGCTGACCGGCAAGCTGGTCAGCACCCACAACGAATCCGGCCTGACCTCCTCGCTCACCCGCATCATCGGCAAGAGCGGCGAGCCGATGATCCGCAAGGGCGTCGACATGGCCATGCGCCTGATGGGCGAACAGTTCGTCACCGGCGAGACCATTGCCGAGGCCCTGGCCAACGCAAGCAAGTTCGAATCCAAGGGCTTCCGCTACAGCTACGACATGCTCGGCGAAGCCGCGCTGACCGAGCACGACGCGCAGAAATACCTGGCCTCCTACGAGCAGGCGATCCACTCGATCGGCAAGGCCTCGCACGGCCGTGGCATCTATGAAGGTCCGGGCATCTCGATCAAGCTCTCGGCCCTGCACCCGCGCTACAGCCGCGCCCAGTACGAACGCGTGATGAGCGAGCTGTACCCGCGCCTGCTGTCGCTGACCCTGCTGGCCAAGCAGTACGACATCGGCCTGAACATCGACGCCGAGGAAGCCGATCGCCTGGAGCTGTCGCTGGACCTGCTTGAGCGCCTGTGCTTCGAGCCGTCGCTGGCCGGCTGGAACGGCATCGGCTTCGTTATCCAGGCGTACCAGAAGCGCTGCCCATATGTGATCGACTATGTCATCGACCTGGCCAAGCGCAGCCGCCACCGCCTGATGATCCGCCTGGTGAAGGGCGCCTACTGGGACAGCGAGATCAAGCGCGCCCAGGTCGAGGGCCTGGAAGGCTATCCGGTCTACACCCGCAAGGTGTACACCGACGTTTCCTATATTGCCTGCGCGCGCAAGCTGCTGTCGGTACCGGAAGCCATCTACCCGCAGTTCGCCACCCACAACGCCCACACCCTGTCGGCCATCTACACCATCGCCGGGCAGAACTACTACCCGGGCCAGTACGAGTTCCAGTGCCTGCACGGCATGGGCGAACCGCTGTACGAGCAAGTCGTGGGCAAGATCTCCGAGGGCAAGCTGAACCGTCCGTGCCGCGTGTACGCACCGGTCGGCACCCACGAGACCCTGCTGGCCTACCTGGTCCGCCGCCTGCTGGAAAACGGCGCCAACACCTCGTTCGTCAACCGCATTGCCGACCACTCGATCTCGATTCAGGAACTGGTTGCCGACCCGGTCGCCAGCATCGAGCGCATGGGTACCCAGGAAGGCAGCATCGGCCTGCCGCACCCGCGCATCCCGATGCCGCGTGAGCTGTACGGCAGCGAGCGGGCCAACTCGGCCGGCATCGACATGGCCAACGAACATCGCCTGGCGTCGCTGTCCTGCGCCCTGCTTGCCACCGCCCACAACGACTGGAAAGCCACGCCGCTTCTGGCTTGCGCCGCCAGCGAGCAGCCGGCCTCGCCGGTGCTCAACCCGTCCGATCATCGCGATGTGGTTGGCCATGTGCAGGAAGCCACCGTCGCCGACGTCGACAATGCCATCCAGTGCGCGCTCAACGCCGCGCCGATCTGGCAGGCCACTCCCCCGGCCGAACGCGCCGCGATCCTCGAACGCGCCGCCGACCTGATGGAAGCCGATATCCAGCCGCTGATGGGCCTGCTGGTGCGCGAAGCCGGCAAGACCTTCGCCAACGCCATCGCCGAAGTGCGCGAGGCGGTGGACTTCCTGCGCTACTACGCGGTGCAAGCACGCAACGACCTGCGCAACGACAACTGCCGCCCACTGGGCCCGGTGGTGTGCATCAGCCCGTGGAACTTCCCGCTGGCGATCTTCTCCGGCCAGGTGGCCGCGGCCCTCGCCGCTGGCAACCCGGTACTGGCCAAGCCCGCCGAGCAGACCCCGCTGATCGCCGCCCAGGCCGTGCGCCTGATGCTGGAAGCCGGCATCCCCGAAGGCGTGCTGCAACTGCTGCCGGGCCAGGGCGAAACCGTCGGCGCCGGCCTGGTCGGTGACGAGCGCGTCAAGGGCGTGATGTTCACCGGTTCCACCGAAGTCGCCCGCCTGCTGCAACGCAACATTGCCGGGCGCCTGGACAACCAGGGCCGTCCGATCCCGCTGATCGCCGAAACCGGCGGCCAGAACGCGATGATCGTCGACTCCTCGGCGCTGACCGAGCAGGTGGTGATCGATGTGGTGTCTTCGGCCTTCGACAGCGCCGGCCAGCGTTGCTCGGCCCTGCGTGTGCTGTGCCTGCAGGAAGACTCCGCCGACCGCGTGATCGAGATGCTCAAGGGCGCCATGGCCGAAAGCCGCCTGGGCAACCCGGAGCGCCTGTCCGTGGACATTGGCCCGGTGATCGACGCCGAAGCCAAGGCCGGCATCGAGAAGCACATCCAGGGCATGCGCGACAAAGGCCGCAGCGTTTACCAGGTGGCCATCGCCGAGGGTGAAGAGATCAAGCGCGGCACCTTCGTGATGCCGACCCTGATCGAACTGGAAAGCTTCGACGAGCTCAAGCGCGAAATCTTCGGTCCAGTGCTGCACGTGGTGCGCTACAACCGCAAGGACCTGGACCAGTTGATCGAGCAGATCAACGCTTCCGGCTACGGTCTGACCCTGGGCGTGCACACCCGCATCGACGAGACCATCGCCAAGGTGGTGGACAACGTCAACGCCGGCAACATGTACGTCAACCGCAACATCGTCGGCGCCGTGGTCGGTGTGCAGCCGTTCGGCGGTGAAGGCTTGTCGGGCACCGGCCCGAAAGCCGGTGGCCCGCTGTACCTGTACCGTCTGCTGTCGACCCGCCCGGCCGACGCCATCGCCCGCCACTTCCAGGCCGACGACGCACGCAGCAAGGCCGACACCACCCTGCGCGACCAGCAGCTCAAGCCGTTGACCACCCTCAAGACCTGGGCGGCCAGCAGCCAGATGAGCGATTTGGTCGCGCTGTGCGAGCAGTTCGCCGAGCAGTCGCAGAGCGGCATCACCCGCGTGCTGCCAGGCCCGACCGGCGAGCGCAACACCTACAGCGTGCTGCCACGCGAACACGTGCTGTGCCTGGCCGACAACGAGGCCGACCTGCTGGCCCAGCTGGCAGCGGTACTGGCCGTGGGTAGCTCGGCGGTGTTCCAGGACGGCGAACCGGCCAAGACCGTGCGTGGCCGTTTGCCGAAGGAGCTGCAAGCGAAGATCAAGCTGGTGGCTGACTGGAGCAAGGACGAGGTCGCCTTCGACGCGGTCATCCACCACGGTCACTCCGACCAGTTGCGCGGGGTCTGCGAGCAGGTGGCCAAGCGTGCCGGCGCGATCGTCGGCGTGCATGGGCTGTCGAGCGGCGATCACCAGATCGCCCTGGAGCGGCTGGTGATCGAGCGGGCGGTGAGTGTTAATACCGCGGCGGCAGGTGGTAACGCCAGCCTGATGACCATCGGTTGACACCGATCTAACAAAAAAGGAGAGCTTCGGCTCTCCTTTTTTGTGGGCGCTTGGCCTAATCGTCATAGTGGTAACGGCACTGCAGGATGGTCAGGGTTCCCGCCTCGTAGAAGTAGACCAATCGGTGTTCGCGAGTGATACGGCGAGACCAGAAACCTGACAGGTCGCCTTTGAGCGGCTCTGGCTTGCCGGTGCCTTTGAAAGGGCTGCGCAGACACTCACAGATCATCGTGTTGATGCGCTGGAAGATAGCGACATCACTGTTTCGCCAGTAACCGTAGTCTTCCCACCCCTCAGCAGTGAAGGCCACGCTTGTGGTGCTTCGCGCCTCAGTCTTGTTTCGTTGCTTGGCTTTCACATTCATCGAGTGCCAGTTCCTGGGTAACGGCCTTACCAGCCCGGAGCTGAGCAATGGAAGCGCGAAGACGCTTGGCGTTCGCGGACGACGCCAGCAGGTACATGGTCTCGCGCATGCCGTTGTAGTCCTCGAGCGAAATCATCACGACCGGCTCGCCACGCTGACGTGTGATGACTGCCGGCTCATGGTCCCGGCATACGTCGTCCATTGTCTGCTTCAGGTCGGCGCGTGCCTGGCTGAACGTCAGTACATGCATTTTTCTTTCCTTTCCAGGTACCGCCTGGATCAGTTCTCGAGAGTCAACAGGCCTTGATGGCAGGTCGGCGCTGTGCGACCTGCCTGCCAAACATTGTACAAACTTGCGTACAACTCGCAAGGTCGAGCCCTGAAACTATTTGGAGAACTGATTGCCGCTGGGAAAGGTGGATATGGAACCGGAATTCCCGCAGCGGCAAAACAGCGTTAAGTCCTGCTGCCATGTAGGAGCTGTCCCAAACCGGCGCATGGCACGATATCAAGACAGCCCCACTCCCGCGGCAGTACCCAAATGCGTGGGAGCGGCAATGCGCCGATGCGACTTGCCCCGCGATACCCTTTTGGGTCGTCAACACCCCATGCCCAGTTTGGCATCGTCCATCAGTGCCTTGGCCAGGGCGCTCAGGTAATACGAGGCCCAGAGCAGTTGGAGCTTTTCCTCCATGATCCCGGTGATGGTCAGGTCGCCCAAGGTGACCTGGGCGATGGCCACTTCTGCCCCCATATCACCCACACCAATTAACCTGTCCCCTGCCCCACTACCCCGCCTAGACTCGCTGCACCCCGAACCAGGAATGCAGCCATGTCCGAGCAACTCCTCAGCAGCCGCAACCTCGCCTTCGAACTCTACGAAGTCCTCGACGCCGAGGCCCTGACCCAGCGTCCGCGCTTCGCCGAGCACAGCCGCGAGACCTTCGACGCGGCGCTGACCACCGCCCGCGCCATTGCCGAAAAGTACTTCGCCCCGCACAACCGCAAAGCCGATGAAAACGAGCCCCACTACGTGGACGGCCGCGCCGAGCTGATCCCGGAAGTGAAACCGGCCGTGGACGCCTTCCTCGAAGCGGGCTTCCTCAACGCCAACCGCGACTTCGAAGTCGGCGGCATGCAGTTGCCAAGCCTGGTATCACAGGCCTGCTTTGCCCACTTCCAGGCGGCCAACGCTGGCACCACGGCCTACCCGTTCCTGACCATGGGCGCGGCCAACCTGATCGAGAGTTTCGGCACTGAAGAGCAAAAGCGCCTGTTCCTGCAGCCGATGATCGAGGGCCGCTACTTCGGCACCATGGCCCTGACCGAGCCCCATGCCGGATCGTCACTGGCCGATATCCGCACCCGCGCCGAACCCGCAGGCGACGGCAGCTACCGGCTCAAGGGCAACAAGATCTTCATCTCCGGCGGCGATCACGAGTTGTCCGAGAACATCGTGCACATGGTCCTGGCCAAGCTGCCGGACGCGCCAGCCGGGGTGAAGGGCATCTCGCTGTTCATCGTGCCCAAGTACCTGGTCAACCCCGACGGCAGCCTGGGTCCGCGCAACGATGTGCTGCTGGCCGGTCTGTTCCACAAGATGGGCTGGCGCGGCACCACTTCTACCGCGCTCAATTTCGGCGACAACGGCCAGTGCGTCGGCTACCTGGTCGGCCAGCCGCACCAGGGCCTGGCCTGCATGTTCCAGATGATGAACGAGGCGCGCATCGGCGTCGGCATGGGCGCGGTGATGCTCGGCTACGCCGGTTACCTGTATTCACTGGAGTACGCCCGCCAACGCCCACAGGGCCGCCTGCCGGACAACAAGGACCCGCACAGCCCCGCCGTGCCGATCATCGAGCACAGCGACGTCAAGCGCATGCTGCTGGCACAGAAGGCCTACGTGGAGGGTGCTTTCGACCTGGGCCTGTACGCAGCCCGGCTGTTCGATGACACCCACACTGCGCCGGATGAAAACACCCGCCAGCAAGCCCAGGAATTGCTCGACCTGCTCACCCCGATCGTCAAGTCCTGGCCTTCGGCGTTCTGCCTCAAGGCCAATGAACTGGCGATCCAGATCCTCGGCGGCCACGGCTACACCCGCGAGTACCCGGTCGAGCAGTACTACCGCGACAACCGCCTCAACCCGATCCACGAAGGTACCGAAGGCATCCAGTCCCTCGACCTGCTCGGGCGCAAGCTGGCGCAGAACAACGGCGCCGGGCTCAAGCAACTGATCCGCCTGATCGCCGGTACCTGCGAGCGCGCCAGCCATCACCCGAACCTCGACAACCTGCGCCAGCCACTGGAACAGCTGGTCAATCGCCTGCAAGCGGTCACCCTCGCCCTGCTCGGTGACCTGGCCCAAGGCAAGGTCGCTGGGGCCCTGGCCAACTCGGCGCTGTACCTCAAGGCCTTCGGCCACTGCGTGATCGGCTGGCGCTGGCTGGAGCAGGCCATCCATGCCGAGGTCGGCCTGCTCAAGGGCAGCGACCGCGACTTCTACCTGGGCAAGCTCCAGGCCGCGCGTTATTTCCTCACCTGGGAAGTGCCGGGCTGCCATAATGACCTCGCTTTGCTCGAGGCCCGCGACGATACGTGCCTGGGCATGCAAGAGGGGTGGTTCTAGGGGGAGCCACCGCGCACACGGAGGTTTCCCATGTTCGACTCCAGCACCCTGCTGCGCCAGCGCTTCGCCGCGTTGCGCAGCACGGCCGAACTGTTCTCGCTTCGCCATGTGAAGCAATCGCAGCAGTCACTGTCGGTACGGCGCAACGTCGCCGAGCCGCCCTTCTTCAGCCAGGACGAAGGCGCCATGCTCACCGTGCGGGTCAACGGCGTCGAGGCCTACGCGGCCACCGCCGACCTGTCCCAGGCAGGCCTGCAACGCGCGCTGGAACAGGCCGAGGCACTCGCCCGGCGGATCAAGGCCAGCAGCCTGCTCGACCTGAGCGGCCAAGCCGCCCCGAGCGGGCGTCACGATCATGTCTCGCCCAATTTCGAACAATCCCTGCCCAACCTCGCCGACTGCCTGGAGCTGCTCGCCGCCGAGTCCGCCAGCGTACCCAGGGACGAGCGCCTGGTGGACTGGCAGGCAAGCCTGGGCTTCAGCGTGGTCGAGCAGACCTACCTGAACTCCGCCGGCGCCGAGCTGCGCCATGCCCAGCGCTTCATCTACCCAGGCCTGGGCGTCACCGCCAGCGACGGCCAGGACAGCCAGAGCCGCAGCCTGGGCCGGGAGAACTTCGGCCAGCAAGGCGGCTTTGAAGTGGTCGAGCGCTGCGGCCTGCTCGGCGCGGCCCGCCGGGTGGCCGACGAGGCGCTGCAATTGCTGCTGGCGCCGAACACCCCGGCCGGTCAGCGCGATCTGTTGCTGATGCCCGACCAGATGATGCTGCAGATCCACGAATCCATCGGCCACCCGCTGGAGCTGGACCGCATTCTCGGCGATGAGCGCAACTACGCCGGCACCAGCTTCGTCAAAGCCAGCGATTTCGGCCATCTGCAGTACGGTTCGAAGCTGCTCAACGTGACCTTCGACCCGACAATCCACGAGGAGCTGGCCAGCTACAGCTTCGATGACGACGGCACTCCGGCCAGCAAGCAGTTCCTGATCCGTGATGGCCTGCTGGTGCGCCCCCTGGGTGGCGCCCTGTCGCAACTGCGCTCGGGCCTGGACGGCGTGGCCAACAGCCGCGCCTGCGGCTGGAACCGCGCGCCGATCGACCGCATGGCCAACCTCAACATCGAACCGGGCGAGCAGACGCTGGCGCAACTGATCGCCGGCATCGAGCACGGCATCCTGATGCGCACCAACCGCTCCTGGTCCATCGATGATGCGCGCAACAAGTTCCAGTTCGGTTGTGAGTGGGGCCAACTGATCGAGAACGGCGAACTCAAGGGCGTGGTGAAGAACCCGAACTATCGCGGCATCTCTGCCGACTTCTGGCGCAACCTCTCGGCGGTCGGTGACCGCAGCACCTTCCAGGTACTCGGCACGCCCAACTGCGGCAAGGGCGAGCCCAACCAGGTGGTGCGGGTCGGCCATGCCTCGCCGGCCTGCGTGTTCCGCCAGATCGACGTATTTGGAGGGGACGCCTGATGAGCACCGTCTACCAGCAACGTTTCGAAAGCTTGCTCGATGGTCTGAACGCTGCCGTGCAGCCCGGCGAGCAGTTCACCCTGGGCTACAGCGCCGAGCACTCGCAGTTCGTGCGCTTCAACCATGCCAAGGTGCGCCAGGCCGGGCTGGTCAGCCAGGCCAGCGTGCAGTTGCGGCTGGTCCGCGAAGGGCGTCAGGCCGAGCAACAGATCACCCTGGGCGACGATCCAGAATTGGACCGCCAGCGCCTGCACGACGCCCTCGCGCAACTGCGCCAGACCCTGCCGCTGCTAGCTGTGGATCCCTACCTGAACCTCGACGACAGCGCCTGGCACAGTCATAGCCTGCTGGAGCAGCCACTGCCCGAGCTGGACGAAGTGCTGGCCTTGGTCGAGCGCGAAGCCGGCGACCTGGATCTGGTCGGCATCTATGCCGCCGGCCCCATCTGCCGCGGCTTCGCCAGCTCGTTCGGCGCCTTTGGCTGGCACCAGGCCAACAGTTTCAACTTTGACTGGAGCCTGTTCCACGCCAACGGCCAGGCCGTCAAAGCCAACTACGCAGGGCAGGCCTGGAGCGGCGAAACCTTTGCCGCGCGCCTGCGTCAGGCTCGCGAACAGCTGGCGCACCTGGGGCGCCCAGCCGTCACCCTCAAGCCTGGCAGCTACCGCGCTTACCTGGCGCCAGCGGCGATGGACGAGATCGCCGGCATGCTGTGCTGGGGTGGTTTTTCCGCGCAGGCGCTGGCCACTGGCAACAGCCCGTTGCAGCGCCTGTACAACGGCGACGCGCAGTTGAGCCCGCTGGTGAGCTTCCGCGAACAAGTCAGCGGCTCGCTGAGTCCGGCCTTCTCCGACGAGGGCTCGCCGCGCCGCGACCTGCTGCTGATCGGTGAAGGGCGGGCGCTGGAAAGACTGGTGAGTGCGCGCAGCGCCGTCGAATTCGGCCAGCAGGCCAATGGCGCCGACAGCTACGAGTCGCCCTGCGCGCTGAGCCTGGCGCCGGGCAACCTTCCCGACGAGCAGATTCTCGAACGCCTGGGCACCGGCCTTTACATCAGCAACCTCTGGTACCTGAACTACTCGGACCTGCCGGCGGCGCGCATGACCGGGCTGACCCGCTTCGCCACCTTCTGGGTGGAGAACGGGCAGATCCAGGGCCCGGTGAGCACCATGCGCTTCGACGACAGCCTGTACAACCTGCTGGGCAACCAGCTGGAGGACCTGAGCCAGGAGCGCGAGATGATCCTGTCGACCAGTACCTATGGGCAGCGCAGCACCGGTTCGAGTCATCTGCCAGGGGCGCTGGTGAAGGGGTTGACCCTGACACTGTGATTCGCAGGACCGGCCTCATCGCTGCGGTTCGTCGCCACGACAAGCCAGCTCCCACACTGAACGGCGTGCGTTGCCCCTGTGGGAGCCGGCTTGCCGGCGATGAGGCCGCCCCAGGCAAAACAGGACATTGAGGTAACCCATGCCCGACCGTGCCCCGCTGGACCCCGTCACCGCCCGCTGGATCCCCTGGGTGGTGGCCATCGCCTTCTTCATGCAATCACTGGACGGCACCATCCTCAACACCGCGCTGCCGGCCATGGCTCGCTCGCTGGCCGAAGACCCGTTGCGCATGCAGGGGGTGATCATCGCCTACATGCTCACCGTGGCCCTGCTGATCCCGGCCTCGGGCTGGATTGCCGACCGCTTCGGCACCAAGCGCATCTTCTTCAGCGCGATTCTGCTGTTCAGCTTCGGCTCGCTGTTGTGTGCCATGGCCAACAGCCTCGGTTTCCTGATCTTCGCCCGGGTGGTGCAAGGCCTGGGCGGCGCACTGATGCTGCCGGTCGGAAGGCTGGTGGTGTTGCGCGCCTACCCGCGCAGCGAACTGGTGCGGATCATGAGTTTCATCACCATCCCCGGCCTGCTCGGGCCACTGCTTGGCCCGACCGTGGGCGGTTGGCTGGTGGAAATCCTCAGCTGGCACTGGATCTTCCTGCTCAACCTGCCGGTGGGCGCCGTGGGTTGCTATGCGGTGTGGAGGTTCATCCCCGACCTGCGCGGCGCCGAGCGCACCACCTTCGACGGGCCTGGCTTCCTGCTGTTCGGGGCGGCGATGGTGCTGATCACCATCGCCATGGAAGGCCTGGGCGAACTGCACCTGCCGCACCTGCGGGTGATGCTGTTGCTGTTCGCCGGCATGGCCTGCCTGGCCGCCTACTGGCTGCGCGCCGGACGCGACCCGGAGCCACTGTTCTCGCCGTCACTGTTCCGCGTGCGCACTTTCGCCATCGGCATCCTTGGCAACCTGTTCGCCCGCCTGGGCAGCGGCGCCCTGCCCTTTCTGGTGCCGTTGCTGCTGCAAGTGGCGCTGGGTTATTCACCGGCCCAGGCCGGTATGAGCATGATTCCGCTGGCGGCGGCAGCGATGCTCGCCAAGTCGGTCGCCCGGCCGCTGATCGAGCGCCTCGGCTACCGCATCGTGCTCACCGGAAACACCCTACTGCTGGGCCTGCTGCTGGCCAGCCTGGGGCTGGTCGACGAGCAGACGCCGTATGCGCTGCTGCTGGCGCAGCTGGCGATGCTGGGCGCGGTGAACTCGATGCAGTTCACGGCGATGAACACCGTGACCCTGATCGACCTCGACGACGCTAGCGCCAGCAGCGGCAACAGCCTGCTGTCGGTAGTCGCGCAACTGTCGCTGAGCCTGGGTGTGGCCTGCGCCGGCGCGCTGCTCGGTGGTTTCACCGCGGCCGGCAGCGCCGAAGGCGTGGAAAGCACCCTGGGGGCGTTCCAGCTGACCTTCGTCACCATTGGCGTGATGGCCATGCTGGCGGCGGCGATCTTCTTGCAACTGGCGCCGACAGACGGAAGGCGCGCCCGTCGTCCGGAAGAACACGTCGAGTCGTAGGGCAATGGCTGTGAGGCTGGTAGACTGTGCGACATTTTTCGCTTCGCACCGCAGGCCCGCCTCGTGACCGTTGAAACCACCGCCTTTGCCACCCTCCCGCTGTCCGCCGCCATGCTGGCCAACCTGGATGCCCTGGGCTACGCCTCGATGACCCCGATCCAGGCCCAGAGCCTGCCGGTGATCCTCAAGGGCCAGGACCTGATCGCCCAGGCCAAGACCGGCAGCGGCAAGACCGCCGCCTTCGGCATCGGCCTGCTCAACCCGATCAACCCGCGCTACTTCGGCTGCCAGGCACTGGTGCTGTGCCCGACTCGCGAGCTGGCCGACCAGGTGGCCAAGGAGCTGCGCCGCCTGGCCCGCGCCGAGGACAACATCAAGATCCTCACCCTGTGCGGCGGCGTCTCGCTCGGCCCGCAGATCGCCTCGCTGGAACACGGCGCGCACATTATCGTCGGCACCCCGGGGCGCATCCAGCAGCACCTGGACAAAGGCACCCTGGTGCTCGACGGGCTCAACACCCTGGTGCTCGACGAAGCCGACCGCATGCTCGACATGGGCTTCTTCGACGCCATCGCCAGCATCATCGGCAAGACCCCGTCGCGCCGCCAGACCCTGCTGTTCTCGGCCACCTACCCGGCCGGCATCGAGCAGTTGGCCAAGGCCTTCATGCGCCAGCCGCAGCAGGTCAAGGTCGAGGCGCTGCACAGCGACAACCAGATCGAACAGCGCTTCATCGAGATCGACGCTCAGCAGCGCCTGGACGCCGTGACCCGTGTACTCGGCCACTACCGTCCACAGTCCTGCGTGGCGTTCTGCTTCACCAAGCAGCAGTGCGAAGACGTGGTCGCCCACCTCACAGCCAAGGGCATCGTCGCCCAGGCCCTGCACGGCGACCTGGAGCAGCGCGACCGTGACCAGGTGCTGACCATGTTCGCCAACCGCAGCAGCTCGGTGCTGGTAGCCACCGACGTCGCCGCCCGCGGCCTGGACATCGATGGCCTGGACATGGTCATCAACGTCGAACTGGCGCGTGATGCCGAGATCCACGTACACCGCGTTGGCCGTACCGGTCGTGCAGGCGAGAAAGGCGTGGCGATCAGCCTGGTGGCGCCGGCCGAGGGCCATCGCGCCCAGGCCATCGAAGATCTGCAGAAGCAGCCGCTGCGCTGGGAGCAGCTGGACAGCCTGAAGAACAAAGGCGGCGAGCCGCTGCTGCCGGCGATGACCACCCTGTGCATCGGCGCCGGACGCAAGGACAAGCTGCGTCCGGGCGATATCCTCGGCGCGCTGACTGGCGACGCCGGGTTGCCGGGCAAGCAGGTGGGCAAGATTGCCATCTTCGACTTCGTCGCGTTCGTGGCTGTGGAGCGGGCAGTGGCCAAGCAGGCCATGCAGCGCCTGAACAGCGGCAAGATCAAAGGTCGCGCCCTGAAAGTCCGTATCGTCTGAAGTCTTTTTGGGGCTGCTGTGCAGCCCATCGCCGCGGCTATTGAAGAGGTAACACCGTGCACTCCACCGACGTGATCATCCTCGGCGCCGGCGCCGCCGGCCTGATGTGCGCCCTGCTCAGCGCCCAGCGCGGGCGCCGGGTGCTGGTGCTCGACCACGCCAACAAACCGGGTAAGAAGATCCTCATGTCCGGCGGCGGGCGCTGCAACTTCACCAACATGTACACCGAGCCCGCCAATTTCCTTTCCCACAACCCGCACTTCTGCAAGTCGGCGCTGGCCCGCTATACCCAGTGGGACTTCATCGAGCTGGTGTGCAAGCACGGCGTGCCGTACCACGAGAAGAAACTCGGCCAGCTGTTCTGCGACAACAAGTCCAGCGACATCCTCGACATGCTCCTGGCCGAGTGCGACCAGGCCGGCGCCGAGCTGCGGATGAACACCAGCATCGACAAGATCGAAAAGACCGAGGCCGGCTACACCCTGCAGACCAGCGCCGGTCCATTCGCCTGCCAGTCGCTGGTAATCGCCACCGGCGGCCTGTCGATCCCGACGCTCGGCGCCAGTGGTTTCGGCTATCAGGTCGCCCGCCAGTTCGGCCACGAACTGCTACCCACCCGCGCCGGCCTGGTGCCGTTCACCATTACCGAGCCCCAGCTCAAGGCACTGTGCACCGAGCTGTCCGGCACCTCGCTGGACTGCATCGCCAGCTGCAATGGCACCAGCTTTCGCGAGAACCTGCTGTTCACCCACCGTGGCCTGAGCGGGCCGGCGATCCTGCAGATCTCGTCCTTCTGGGAGGCCGGCGACACGCTGGAGATCAACCTGTTGCCTGATCGCGATGCCCTGGAATGGCTGCAAGGCCAACAAGCCGAGCGTCCCAACAGCGAGCTGAAGACCGTGTTGGGCGAGGTATTCACCCGCAAGCTGGCCAACTTGCTGGCCGAGCAGTGGTTCGAGTCCAAGCCGCTGAAGCAATACACCCCTGCGGAACTGGCGCAGGTCGCCGAAAAATTGGCGGCCTGGCAGGTGGTGCCGGCGGGGACCGAAGGCTATCGCACCGCGGAAGTGACCCTGGGCGGGGTGGATACCCGCGAAGTGTCTTCGAAAACCATGGAATCGCTGAAGAGCCCTGGGCTGTACTTCATCGGCGAAGTGCTGGACGTGAGCGGGCACCTCGGCGGTTTCAACTTCCAGTGGGCCTGGGCTTCGGCCAACGCGGCGGCGCAGTTCGTGTAGAGTAGAATCCATTCAGCAGCACGGAACGCTTCTTGCTGGTCCATCGCTGCGAAGGGTGAAAAACCATCGCGGGGCAAGCCCGCTCCCACGTCAAAACGGTGGGAGCGGGCTTGCCCCGCAATGTTGCCCCAGAGATTCTTCTTCGAATACTGCCCAGCAGGCCATCATGTCATCGAGCTCGTTCCGCCATTCATTGCGTCGCCTGTGGGGCCAAGACAAGTTCAGCTATGCCATCCGCGTGACCATCGCCCTCACCGGCAGCATGGCCTGGTGCTGGTACCAGAACGAGATGAGCCTGCTCATCCCGCTGTTCCTCGGCATCATCGCCAGCGCCCTGGCCGAGACCGACGATGGTTGGCAGGGACGCCTCAGTGCCCTGCTGGTCACCCTGGGCTGTTTCGCCATCGCCGCGCTGTCGGTCGAGCTGTTGTTCCCCTATCCCTGGATCTTCGCGGTCGCGCTGGCCCTGGCGGCCTTTTCCCTGACCATGCTCGGGGCCTTGGGCGAACGCTATGGGGCGATCGCCTCGGCCACCCTGATCCTCTCGGTCTACACCATGATCGGCGTCGACCAGCGCGGCGGAGAGGTCAGTGATTTCTGGCACGAGCCTTTGCTACTGGTGGCGGGGGCGGCGTGGTACGGGCTGCTGTCGGTACTGTGGCAGGCATTGTTCGCCAACCAGCCGGTGCAACAGAGCCTGGCCAGGCTGTTCTACGAGCTGGGCAGCTACCTCAAGCTCAAGGCCAGCCTGTTCGAGCCGGTCCGCACCCTCGATGTCGAGGCCACGCGCCTGGAACTGGCCAAGCAGAATGGCAAGGTCGTGGCCGCGCTCAACGCCGCCAAGGAGATCATCCTGCACCGGGTCGGCAACAGCCAGCCCAACTCCAAGGTCAGCCGCTACCTAAAGCTGTACTTCCTGGCCCAGGACATCCATGAGCGGGTCAGCGCCTCGCACTATCCGTACAACGGCCTGACCGAGGCATTCTTTCACAGCGACGTGATGTTCCGCTGCCAGCGCCTGCTGCGCAAGCAGGGCTCGTCCTGCCAGGAGCTGGCGCGCTCGATCCGCCTGCGCCAGCCGTTCGTGCTTGCCAGCGGCTACCCCGAGGCACTGGAAGACCTCAACGCCTCGCTGGAGCATCTGCGCACCCAGAACAACCCGGCCTGGCGCAGCCTGCTGCGCTCGCTGCGGGCGCTGGCCGCCAACCTGGCCACGCTGGACCGCCTGCTCAGCGCCGCCAGCAACCCGGACAGCCTGGCCGATGCCAGCGACAGCAGCCTGCTCGACCGCTCGCCACGCAACTTCAAGGATGTGTGGAAACGCCTGCGCACCCAGCTGACTCCCACCTCGTTGCTGTTCCGCCACGCCCTGCGCCTGTCGCTGGCATTGTCGGTGGGCTATGGCATGGTTCACCTGATCCACCCGACCCAGGGTTACTGGATCATCCTCACCACATTGTTCGTCTGCCAGCCCAACTATGGCGCGACGCGGCGCAAACTGGTGCAACGGATCATCGGCACCGCCATCGGCCTGACCGTGGGCTGGGCGCTGTTCGACCTGTTCCCCAACCCGATCGTCCAGTCGCTGTTCGCGGTGGTCGCGGGGGTGGTGTTCTTCGTCAACCGCACCACCCGCTACACCCTGGCCACGGCGGCGATCACGCTGATGGTGCTGTTCTGCTTCAACCAGATCGGCGATGGCTACGGGCTGTTCCTGCCACGCCTGTTCGATACCCTGGTCGGCAGCCTGATCGCCATCCTCGCAGTGTTCCTGTTCCTGCCCGACTGGCAAGGCCGACGGTTGAACAAGGTGCTGGCCAACACCCTCGCCTGCGCCAGCGAGTACCTGCGCCAGATCATGCAGCAATATGCCCATGGCAAGCGTGACGACCTGGCCTACCGCCTGGCCCGGCGCAATGCGCACAATGCCGACGCGGCACTGTCGACCACCCTGGCCAACATGCTCATGGAGCCAGGACATTTCCGTAAGGAGGCCGACGTCGGCTTCCGCTTCCTGGTGTTGTCACATACCTTGCTGAGTTACCTCTCGGGGCTGGGCGCGCACCGCGATACAGCGCTGCCGGCCGAAGTCCACGAGCAGTTGATCGATGGTGCCGGGCGGAGCCTGGCCAGCAGCCTGGACGAGATCGCCAATGGCCTGGCGGCACGCTTGCCGGTGGCGATCCACAGCGACGCCGAGGAGGCGCTGGCCAACGCGCTGGAACAGATGCCCGAGGAGCTGGACGAGCATCAGCGCCTGGTGCAGACGCAATTGGCGCTGATCTGCCAGCAGTTGGGGCCGTTGCGGACCTTGGCCGGGCATCTGATCAAGGAAGGCCAGCCCGCCTGATTGCCCGCTCCCACACCAGGAGCGGGCTCAGAAACCATGCTGGCGCATCAGGCGGGCGTAACTGCCGTCGGCCTTCATGGTGGCGATGGCCTTTTCGAAACGCGCCACGATCTTCTTGTGCTCCGGATGCTTGAGGCTTACCAGGATATGCAGGCTGTTCTCGCCCAGAGGCGGGTCGACGAAGGTCACACCCTCACGCACCTGCTGCGGCTCGCGCTGCAGGTTGTAGCGCGCCACGTACTCATCCTCCACCGCCAGGTTCACCCGCCCGGCCGCCAGCATGCGCACCGCCGATGAAAAGTTGCGCACCAGCACTTTGTTCAGGCGTTCGTCGCTGTCGAATTCGGGGGAATAGGCGTAGTCGCGCACCACGGCGATGGTGTAAGGGTACAGGTCAGCCTGGCGGGCATAGGCAAAAGCCTCGCCTTCACGCTTGAGCAGGCGGATGCGGTTGACCAGGTAGGTTGCGGAGAACTGGCCGATCAGGGTGCGCTCCTGGTTGTACCAGGCATTGATCAACACATCGTAGCGCCCCTCGCCCACCCCCATCAGCGCCCTCGCCCAGGGCACCTCCTCGAACTCGGTGGCGTAGCCGGCACGGGTCAGCGCCGTGGTGACGATGCTGGTGGCCAGGCCGCCACCGGGCATGCCGGTATCGGTGAAGGGTGGCCAACTGTCGGCCACCAGCCGCAGCTTGCCATGGGCCAGGGCAGGCCCCGCGCACAACAGTCCCAGTAATCCAAGAACGCAAAGCAGTGGCCGCATGCTCAAATCCTTTCGAAGTTGGGGGCCCACGCTGGTGACGGCGATCTCTACTAGCAACAGAGGTTGCAGATTACACAAGCCAAATCCTGGCGACAGCGGACGATAATGTCATTTAGCCTCTATTTTGGCCGAATCCTGGACGGCGTCATTCTCCCTCGTCGTGACCGCCTGGATTTGCGATGATCGACGGTCAACCGAAGGAGTCCTCCCCCATGTCCATCGAGTGGATCTGCAAGCACCATGGCGACCTCGCCAAGGAACAACTCTACGCCATCCTGCAACTGCGCACCGAGGTGTTCGTGGTCGAACAACGATGCGCCTACCAGGAAGTCGACGGGCTCGACCTGCAAGGCGATACCCTGCACCTGATGGGCTGGGACGGGGACCGACTGGTGGCCTACCTGCGTTTGCTCGACCCGCAATCACACAAGGGCGACGTGGTGATCGGCCGGGTGGTGACCGCCCCGTCGGCGCGTGGGGGTGGGCTGGGGCATCAACTGCTGCTCAAGGGGCTGGAGTGCGCGGCGCACTGCTGGCCGGGGACGCCGGTGTACCTGTCGGCCCAGGCGCACCTGCAGGGCTACTACAACCGCCATGGCTTCGAGGTGGTGGGCGAGGAATACCTCGAGGACGATATTCCGCATATCGGCATGCGCAAGGGCTAAGGACATTGTCGCGGGGCAAGCCCCGCGATGCTCAAGGGTAGCCCAGCACGTCACGGATCTGCCGCAGGTGCTGGATGATCCACTGCTTGTCGATCGCGCCCCAGTCATGAATCCGGTAATGCCCGGCATGGTTGCGCGCACCGGCCTGCTGCTCGAACTCGCAGATGATGTCCAGGTCGGCCAGGGCGGCGATGGTGTCCTGGGCGGTACGCCGGGGCATGCCGGTGGCCTCCATCAACGCCGGCACACTGGTGGCGGTCTGGCTGTCGATCAGCCAGGCCACGTAAAGGCGGCGGTAGAAGCTGCTGCGGGTCTTGCTCACTTCCGTGGTCATGGGGTGCTTGTCCCTCAGGTGTTGCCCGGCAGTTCCCGATAGGTCAGGTAGACGCGCAGGTCGAATTCAAGTTGATGGTAGTCCGGCTCCATGTGCTGGCAGAGCTGGTAGAACGCCTTGTTGTGATCGCGCTCCCGCAGGTGCGCCAGTTCATGCACCACGATCATGCGCAGGAACTGCGGCGCTGCCTCGCGGAACAACGAGGCGACGCGGATCTCCTTCTTGGCCTTGAGCTTGCCGCCCTGCACCCGCGATACCGCCGTGTTCAGGCCCAATGCACGGTGGGTGAGGTCCAGGCGGTTGTCGAACAGGACCTTGTCCAGCGGCGGCGCACTGCGCAGGTACTGCTGCTTGATCTCCTGGGCATAGCCGTACAGGGCCTTGTCGCTCTGCACGTCATGGCGTTCGGGATAGCGCTGGCGCAGGTAGTCGCCCAGGCGATCGCTGGCGATCATCTGGCGCACCTGTTCCTGCAGGTGCGGCGGGTAGGCTTGCAGGTAACGTAGGGCGGTCATGGCTGGCGTTCGGAACGAGAAGACGCGAGTTTAGCCAATCACGACGCCCATGGGAAAAACGCCGGGAAATCGCCAGCGGCGTCGGCAGTGAGCGGCCGGGCCACCAGGAACCCCTGCACGTAGGCGCAACCGGCGCCCTTGAGCCATTCGGCTTGGGCCCGGGTCTCGACACCCTCGGCGATTACCGTGATGTCGTAGGCCGCGCACAGGTCGATGACGCTGCGCACCAAGGCGATATCCGCCGCCGAGTCCGGCAACCGCGCGACCAGGTGACGGTCGAGCTTGAGCGTGTCGATAGGCAGGTCGCGCAGCATGCGCAACGAGCAGTCGCCAGCGCCGAAGTCGTCCAACGCCACGCGAATGCCCAGCTCTCGCAGGCGGTGCACCTGCTTCACCGCCGCGTCGATGTTGTACATCAGCGAGGTCTCGGCAACCTCCACCTCCAGCTGGGCGGGTTGCAGTTGATGCTTGTCGATCACCTGGGCCAGTTCATCGACCAACCCGGGCATGGTGAACTGGGCGCGACTCAGGCTGATGCCCAGCACCAGCTGCGAACCAAAGCGATCGCTCCAGGCATTGCGCTGCGCGGCGCCCTTGCGATAGATCCAGCTGGCCAGGCGGTTGATCAGGCGAGCCTCTTCCAGCAACGGGATGAACAGCCCGGGCGGCACGTCGCCGACGCTCGGGTGCTGCCAGCGCAACAACGCCTCGAAGCCTCGTAGTCGGCCATCGGCGAACGCCACCTGGGGTTGGTAGACCAGGCTGAAATCATTTTGCTCGATGGCCGTGCGCACGCTGTCCTCGAGCATCAGCCGTGAGCGGGCGCGGCCATTGAGTTCCTGGTCGTAGAAGCGGTACTGCTGGCGCCCAGCCTGCTTGGCCGCGTACATCGCCGCGTCGGCCGCGCGCAACAGGCCCTCCACGTTGGCGCCGCAGTCGGGGTAGGTGGCGATGCCGATGCTCACCCCCAGGTTGACCTCGAGCCCATCCACCTGCTGGAAGCTCGACATGCGCTCCAGCAGCTTTTCGGCATAGCGGCCGGCCTGTTCGGGGTATGGCAGGCCGTCGAACAACGCGGTGAACTCGTCGCCGCCCATGCGCGCCAGCAGCGCCTCGCTGCCCAGGCACTCCTTGAGCTGGTCGGCCACCCAGCGCAGGACCTTGTCGCCGGCCTCATGGCCGAGCAGGTCGTTGATCCGCTTGAAGCCGTCCAGGTCCATGTACATCAGGGCCTTGGCCTTGTCCGAGCGCTCGTTGCGCAGTAACGCGCTTTCGGCGGTCTGGTAGAAACCACGACGGTTGAGCAGCCCGGTCAGCGGGTCGGTCACCGCCTGGTACTCCAGTTGCTGGTGCAGGCTGCGCACCACCGACATGTCCAGCACCGTCACCACCATGGCCTTCTGTTCGGCGGGCAGCGGCGCGCAGGACAATGCCACCGGCACCAGTTGGCCACCGAGGGTGCGCAGCTGGGCATCATGCACCCGGAAGATCTGCCGCCGCAGATAGGCCTGGTAGAAGTCCGAGTCGTGCCACAGGTTGGCGCAGGGGAGCTGGATCAGGTCCAGCATGTGCGCGCCTTGCAGTTTGTCCACCGGCGCATCGAGCAGGCGTGAGATGGCCGGGTTGGCGAAGCCGATGCAACCCGTTTCGTCCACCACCAGGATGCCCTCGGCGGCATTTTCCAGGATCGAGGCGTTGAACGCCCGCGCCGACTCAAGTTCACGGGTCAGCCGTTGCAGCATGCGCCTGTTGCGCTGCTGCTCCAGCAGGGCCTGGACCTTGGGCTTGAGTATTTGCGGGTCGAACGGTTTGAACAGGTAGTCCACAGCGCCGCTGGCATAGCCTTTGAGCACGGCGGCGTCGGACTGCTCGTTGGCGGTCAGGAAAATGATCGGGGTCAAACGCGTACGCTGGCTGCCGCGCATCAGGCGGGCAACCTCGAAACCGTCCATTTCGGGCATCTGCACGTCTAGCAGAACCAGGTCGACCTCGTGCTCGAGCAGGGTGCTCAGGGCTTCCATCCCTGAACTGGCGGTCAATACCTGCCAATCCTGGCGGGACAGCAAGGCCCGCATGCTGATGAGGTTCTCCGGATAGTCGTCTACGACCAACAGAACCGAACTGCTTTCCGGTGTTTGAGAATAAGCGCCATCCATGTTGCTTCTCTTGGTAAGTCCAACTGCGACTTGTTATTGGATCCGATTGTTACTCTAGTCTCGGCCTCTGAAGACGCAATGCAGGTGGATGGCTATAAGCCACTGGAGTTGATGTTAGCCGACTAACGGTATAAGCGCCGGACAGGCGACGCACGGCCCAGGCCTGAGCGTTGCGCAAAGGCTGCAGACACAAAAAAGCCCGCATCGCTGCGGGCTCTTTCGTTGAACGCTGCCAGATCAGTTGATCTTGGCCGCCAGTTCACCTTTGGCATAGCGCTGGAACATGCCTTCCAGGGAGATCGGCTTGATCTTCGAGGCGTTGCCGGCGGTGCCGAAAGCTTCGTAGCGGGCGATGCACACGTCACGCATGGCCTTGACGGTTTCACCGAAGAACTTGCGCGGGTCGAACTCGCTCGGGTTCTGCGCCATCAGGCGGCGCATGGCGCCAGTGGAGGCCAGACGCAGGTCGGTGTCGATGTTGACCTTGCGGACACCGTACTTGATGCCTTCGACGATCTCTTCGACCGGCACGCCGTAGGTTTCCTTGATGTCGCCACCGTACTGGTTGATGATCGCCAGCCACTCTTGCGGCACCGAGGACGAGCCGTGCATCACCAGGTGGGTGTTGGGGATGCGCTTGTGGATTTCCTTGATACGGTCGATCGCCAGCACGTCGCCGGTAGGTGGCTTGGTGAACTTGTAGGCACCGTGGCTGGTACCGATGGCGATGGCCAGGGCGTCCACCTGGGTCTTCTTGACGAAGTCGGCGGCTTCTTCCGGGTCGGTCAGCATCTGGCTGTGATCCAGCACGCCTTCGGCGCCGATACCGTCCTCTTCACCGGCCATGCCGGTTTCCAGCGAACCCAGGCAGCCCAGCTCGCCTTCCACCGAAACACCACAGGCGTGCGCCATGGCGACGGTCTGCTGGGTGACACGGACGTTGTACTCGTAGTCGGTCGGGGTCTTGCCGTCTTCACCCAGCGAGCCGTCCATCATCACCGAGCTGAAGCCCAGCTGGATGGAGCGCTGGCACACGTCGGGGCTGGTGCCGTGGTCCTGGTGCATGCACACCGGAATGTGCGGGAACTCTTCGATGGCCGCCAGGATCAGGTGGCGCAGGAACGGCGCACCGGCGTATTTGCGAGCGCCAGCGGAAGCCTGGACGATGACCGGGGAGTCGGTCTTGTCGGCGGCTTCCATGATCGCGCGCATCTGCTCAAGGTTGTTGACGTTGAAAGCCGGAACGCCGTAGCCGAACTCGGCGGCGTGGTCCAGCATCTGGCGCATGCTAATGAGTGCCATTGTGTATCTCTCTCCCGACAAGCGTCGTTTGTTTCGTGCAAGCCTGCCGCAGGGGCGGTTGCTGTTCAAGTAGTGTGGGCCACCTGCGCGGCCCGGCCAGTCACGGTGCCTTGCAGCCCCGCCCAATCAGATCATTGGTCGCCACCCAGTACACCAGGCCTTCTTCGCCTTTGGTGTGGAAGGCCAGCATGCCATCGCTGTACAGCGCGCCAGAGGCGCCCGGCTCGGCCTTGAGCCGGTAGACCTGGTCGCCGCCACCCAGGCGTACATCGACCGCGTCCTGTTGTGCATCGGCGAAGCGCCACAACACCTCGGCCTGGCTGTCGCAGACCCAGCGGGTCCAGTTGTCCGCCGGGGCGGGTTGGGCGGGTTGCAGCAACGAACAGCCTGCCAGGGTCGCCAGGGCCAATGCGGCCAGAAGCGCTTTCATTCAATCACTCCGCCAGGGGCTGCAAAGCAGCCCTATGTTCAAGACCACAAAACAGCCTTCAGGTTGCCTGGCGCCCGATCAAGGGCAGCCCGGCGCCTTGCGCTGGTGCTCGTCGTCGTACTTTTCCAGGCCGTCCGGGCCCAGGCGCTTGTTGATCACCGGTGCCGTCTCGGCCTGCCACTGGGACTGGTAGCAACCGCCCTTGGGCGGCTGCGCCGGGTCAGCCTCGCTGCCCGTGTTGCTGGAGCAGGCGCCCAGCAACACGGCCACGATCATCACAGGCAATTGCTTGACCATCAGGTCGCTCCCTTTGCCAGGCGCCTTCAAACTCAGGCCTTGGCCCGTTCTTCCAGGATTGCCACGGCAGGCAGGACCTTGCCCTCAACGAACTCGAGGAACGCGCCGCCACCGGTAGAAATGTAGGAGATATCGGCGCCAACACCATACTTGTCGATGGCTGCCAGGGTGTCACCGCCACCGGCGATGGAGAATGCGGCGCTGTCGGCGATGGCCTTGGCCAGTACCTTGGTGCCGTTGCCGAACTGGTCGAATTCGAACACACCGACCGGGCCGTTCCACAGGATGGTCTGCGACGACTTCAGCAGTTCGGCGAAGTTGGCAGCGGTCTGTGGGCCGATATCGAGGATCATGTCGTCAGCCGCCACGTCGGCGATCGCTTTAACGGTAGCTTCGGCGCTTTCAGCGAATTCCTTGGCAACCACCACGTCGACCGGCAACGGCACATTGACCTTGGCGGCGATGGCCTTGGCGGTGTCGACCAGGTCAGCCTCGTACAGCGACTTGCCGACCGGGTGACCGGCAGCGGCGAGGAAGGTGTTGGCAATACCGCCGCCGACGATCAGCAGGTCGCACACAGTGCTCAGGCTGTTCAGCACGTCCAGCTTGGTCGACACCTTGGAGCCGGCAACAATGGCCGCCATCGGCTTGGCCGGGGCCTTCAGGGCCTTGCCCAGGGCGTCCAGCTCGGCCGCCAGCAGCGGGCCGGCAGCAGCGACCTTGGCGAACTTGGCAACACCGTGGGTGGAGCCTTCGGCGCGGTGCGCGGTGCCGAACGCGTCCATGACGAACACGTCGCACAGGGCAGCGTACTTCTGCGCCAGCTCGTCGGCGTTCTTCTTCTCGCCCTTGTTGAAGCGCACGTTTTCGAACAGCACCAGGTCACCGGCCTGCACCTGAACGCCGTCGAGGTAATCGGCGACCAGCGGCACATCGCGGCCCAGGGCCTTGCCCAGGTAGTCGGCAACCGGCTTGAGGCTGTTCTCGGCGGAGAACTCGCCTTCGGTCGGGCGCCCCAGGTGCGAGCAGACCATTACCGCCGCGCCCTTCTCCAGGGCCAGCTTGATGGTCGGCAGCGCTGCCAGGATACGCGCATCGCTGGCGACTACGCCGTCCTTCACGGGGACGTTGAGGTCTTCGCGGATCAGTACGCGCTTACCTTGCAGGTCGAGGTCGGTCATCTTCAACACGGTCATGAATGCAGTCCTTCAGGGCTGTTTGCTGCGGGTTGGGTGGACGACGTGCAGATAGTGTTCGGCAACGTCGAGCATACGGTTGGCAAACCCCCATTCGTTGTCGAACCAGGCCAGCAGGTTCACCAGGCGAGGGCCTGAGACACGGGTCTGGCTGGCATCGACGATGGCCGAATGCGGGTCATGGTTGAAATCACAGCTGGCGTGGGGCAGCTCGGTGTAGGCCAGCAAGCCTTTGAGCGGGCCATCCAGGGCGGCCTCGCGCAACACCCGGTTGACCTCGGCGGCGCTGGTGTCGCGGGCGGTCTGCAGGGTGATGTCCAGGCACGACACGTTGACGGTCGGCACGCGTACCGCTTTGGCCTGGATTCGCCCGGCAAGTTCCGGCAGCAGGCGTTCGATACCCCGCGCCAGACCAGTGGACACCGGGATCACCGACTGGAACGCCGAGCGCGTGCGGCGCAGGTCTTCATGGTGATAGGCATCGATCACCGGCTGATCGTTCATCGCCGAGTGGATGGTGGTGATCTGTACGTACTCGATGCCAAAGGCCTGGTCCAGCACCCGCAGCAGGGGCACGCCACAGTTGGTGGTGCAGGACGCGTTCGATACCAGCAGCTCGTTGCCGGTCAGGCAACCCTGGTTGATGCCGTAGACCACCGTGGCATCGACGTCGGCCTCACTGGCCATCGGCTGCGAGAACAGCACCCGTGGCGCACCGGCATCGAGAAAGCGCTGGCCGTCGGCGCGGGTGTTGTAGGCGCCAGAGCATTCCAGCACCAGGTCGACATCCAGGGCGGCCCAGTCGATGCCTTCGGGGGTGGCGCTGCGCAGCACTTTCACGCAATCGCCATTGATATGCAGACAATCGCCGTCGACTTTCACCTCACCGGGGAAACGCCCGTGGGTGGAGTCGAAGCGCGTCAGGTATTCCAGGCTGGCCTGGTCGGCCAGGTCGTTCAGCGCGACGATCTCGAAACCGGCCTTCGCCCCTCGCTCGAACAGTGCGCGCAGGACACAGCGGCCGATGCGGCCGTAACCGTTGAGTGCAACTTTGTAGGGACGCGGGTGGGGCATTCGATACTCACGTGCAGGTGCGTTGAACGACCATCGCGGGGCAAGCCCGCTCCCACAAGGCACCGGGATGCCTTGTGGGAGCGGGCTTGCCCCGCGATCAGGCGGGAGGCACGGAGCCTCCCGGGTGCATCAGTCTTCCAGCAGCTCTTCGGCGGTGCCCAGGATATTGTCCAGGGTGAAGCCGAACTCCTCGAACAGCGCGGAGGCCGGTGCCGACTCGCCGTAGGTAGTCATGCCGATGACGCGACCTTCGAGGCCGACGTACTTGTACCAGAAGTCGGCATGGGCAGCCTCGATGGCGATACGCGCACCGACTTCCAGTGGCAGGACCGACTGCTTGTAGGCAGCGTCCTGGGCATCGAACACGCTGGTGCTCGGCATCGACACGACGCGGACCTTGCGGCCCTCGGCGCTCAGCTTGTCGAACGCCTGGACGGCCAGGCCCACTTCGGAACCGGTGGCGATCAGGATCAGCTCAGGCTCGCCGGCGCAGTCCTTGAGCACGTAACCGCCACGGGCGATATCGGCGATCTGCTGGGCGTCGCGGGTCTGGTGCTGCAGGTTCTGGCGCGAGAAGATCAGCGCCGACGGGCCGTCCTTGCGCTCCAGGGCGGCTTTCCAGGACACGGCGGATTCCACCGCATCGGCCGGACGCCAGGTGTCCAGGTTCGGCGTGCTGCGCAGGCTGGTCAGTTGCTCGATTGGCTGGTGGGTCGGGCCGTCTTCGCCCAGGCCGATGGAGTCGTGGGTGTAGACGTGGATCACACGCTGCTTCATCAGCGCCGACATGCGCACGGCGTTGCGAGCGTACTCCATGAACATCAGGAAGGTAGCACCGTAAGGCACCAGGCCGCCGTGCAGGGCGACGCCGTTCATGATCGCGGTCATGCCGAATTCGCGCACGCCGTAGAACACGTAGTTGCCGCTGGCGTCATTGGCCTCGACACCCTTGCAACCTTTCCACAGGGTCAGGTTGGAGCCGGCCAGGTCCGCCGAACCACCGAGGAACTCCGGCAGCAGCGGGCCGAAGGCGTTCAGGGTGTTCTGGCTGGCCTTGCGGCTGGCGATGGTTTCGCCCTTGGCGGCGACTTCGTTGATGTAGGCCTGGGCCTTCTCGGAGAAGTCGGCCGGCAGCTCACCTGCGTCACGGCGCTTGAACTCGGCAGCCAGTTCCGGGTAAGCCTTGGCGTAGGCGTCGAAACGCTCGTTCCAGGCAGCTTCGGCCTTGGCGCCAGCGGCCTTGGCGTCCCACTCGGCATAGATGTCGGCCGGGATCTCGAACGGACCGTGGTTCCAGTTCAGTTCCTTGCGGGCCAGGGCGATTTCGTCGTTGCCCAGCGGTGCGCCGTGGCAGTCTTCCTTGCCCTGCTTGTTCGGCGAGCCGAAGCCGATGATGGTCTTGCAGCAGATCAGGGTCGGACGGTCGCTCTTGCGAGCGGTGTCGATGGCCATCTTGATCTCGTCGGCGTCGTGACCGTTGACGTTGCGGATCACCTGCCAGTTGTAGGCTTCGAAGCGCGCCGGGGTGTTGTCGGTGAACCAGCCGTGCACTTCGCCGTCGATGGAAATGCCGTTGTCGTCGTAGAAGGCGATCAGTTTGTTCAGGCCCAGGGTGCCGGCCAGCGAGGCGACTTCGTGGGAAATGCCTTCCATCATGCAGCCGTCGCCGAGGAACACGTAGGTGTTGTGGTCGACGATGTTGTGGCCTTCACGGTTGAACTGGGCGCCCAGCACCTTTTCCGCCAGGGCGAAGCCCACGGCGTTGGCCAGACCCTGGCCCAGGGGGCCGGTGGTGGTTTCCACGCCTGGGGTGTAGCCATACTCCGGGTGGCCCGGGGTGCGGCTGTGCAACTGGCGGAAGGCCTTGAGGTCGTCGATGGTGACGTCGTAGCCGGTCAGGTGCAGCAGCGAATAGATGAGCATCGAGCCGTGACCGTTGGACAGCACGAAGCGGTCACGGTCGGCGAAGTTCGGGTTGCTCGGGTTGTGCTTCAGGTAGTCGCGCCAAAGCACTTCGGCGATATCCGCCATACCCATGGGGGCACCTGGGTGGCCGCTGTTGGCCTTTTGCACGGCATCCATGCTGAGGGCACGAATGGCGTTGGCACGTTCACGACGGCTGGGCATCGCTGAATCTCCTGGGGCTTGAAAGGTGGTGAAGCGAAAAAAGGCGACCATTTTCGCCCACAGGGGGGCCCGGGGGCAATGACGTATGGTCGCAGTCGGGCTTTTTTCCTGTGTTTGGCCCACTTTTCACGAGAAATGCGCCTGCACAACCACCACCCATCCAGCAATATCAAAACTTTTTGATATTGCTATTGCGACGACAGCATCCCCTGACTAGACTCCCGCCCCATGAACCTCAATGCGCCCATCACCCCGCAACGCAGCGACGAGCTGGCCGCCCTGTGCAAGGCCGGCGGCGACCCGCTGCGCCTGAACGTGCTGCGCGCATTGGCCAACGACTCGTTCGGCGTGCTGGAGCTGGCGCAGATCTTCGACATCGGCCAGTCGGGCATGAGCCACCACCTCAAGGTACTGGCCCAGGCCGACCTGGTGGCGACCCGCCGCGAGGGCAATGCGATCTTCTACCGCCGCGCCCTGCCCGACAGTCAGCGCCTGGGTGGCCGCTTGCACTCGGCACTGCTCGAGGAAGCCGACGACCTCGCGCTGCCCGTGGACGTACAGGCACGCATCGCCCTGGTGCAACAGCGCCGCGCCGCCACCAGCCAGGACTTTTTCCAGCGCGTCGAAGAGAAGTTCCGCGCCCAGCAGGACCTGATCGCCGGCTTGCCGCAGTACCGCGAAAGCCTGCTGGCGCTGCTCGACAAGCTCAGCTTCGGCGTCGGCGCCAGCGCCCTGGAAGTGGGGCCTGGCGACGGCGGCTTCCTGCCCGACCTGGCCCGCCGCTTCGACCAGGTCACGGCCATGGACAACAGCCCGACCATGCTCGAACTGGCGCGCCAGGTCTGCGAGCGCAATGCACTGAGCAACGTGAACCTGCAGTTGGCCGATGCACTGGGTGCAACGGATGTGGAAGCCGACTGCGTTGTGCTGAACATGGTCCTGCACCATTTCAGCGACCCGGCCCAGGCCCTGCGCCTGTTGGCCAAACGGGTGAAGGCGGGCGGCAGCCTGCTGGTCACCGAGCTGTGCAGCCATGACCAGGGGTGGGCGCGCGAAGCCTGCGGCGACCTGTGGCTTGGCTTCGAACAGGATGACCTGGCCCGTTGGGCCAACGCTGCGGGGCTGACCCCCGGGGACAGCCTCTACGTGGGCTTGCGTAACGGTTTTCAGATCCAGGTCCGGCATTTCCAGCGGGCCACTGGCGACATACAACATCGGTAAATTTCAGGAACCCATCGAGATGAGCGAATACTCCCTTTTCACCTCCGAGTCCGTGTCCGAAGGGCATCCGGACAAGATCGCCGACCAGATCTCCGACGCGGTGCTGGACGCCATCATCGCCCAGGACAAGTATGCCCGCGTGGCCTGCGAGACCCTGGTCAAGACCGGTGTCGCCATCATCGCCGGTGAAGTCACCACTTCGGCCTGGGTCGATCTGGAAGACCTGGTGCGTAATGTGATCATCGACATCGGCTACAACAGCTCCGACGTCGGCTTCGACGGCGCCACCTGCGCCGTGATGAACATCATCGGCAAGCAGTCGGTGGACATCGCCCAGGGCGTCGACCGCTCCCGCCCGGAAGACCAGGGCGCCGGCGACCAGGGCCTGATGTTCGGCTACGCCAGCAACGAGACCGACGTGCTGATGCCGGCCCCGATCTGCTTCTCGCACCGCCTGGTCGAGCGCCAGGCCGAGGCGCGCAAGTCCAAGCTGCTGCCTTGGCTGCGCCCGGACGCCAAGTCCCAGGTCACCTGCCGCTATGAAAACGGCAAGGTCGTCGGCATCGACGCGGTCGTGCTGTCGACCCAGCACAACCCCGAGGTCTCGCAGAAAGACCTGCAGGAAGCGGTGATGGAGCTGATCGTCAAGCACACCCTGCCTGCCGAGCTGCTGCACGAGGGTACCCAGTACCACATCAACCCGACCGGCAACTTCATCATCGGTGGCCCGGTGGGCGACTGCGGCCTGACCGGCCGCAAGATCATCGTCGACTCCTACGGCGGCATGGCTCGCCACGGTGGTGGCGCGTTCTCCGGCAAGGACCCGTCCAAGGTCGACCGTTCCGCCGCCTACGCCGGCCGCTACGTGGCCAAGAACATCGTCGCCGCTGGCCTGGCCGAGCGTTGCGAGATCCAGGTGTCCTACGCCATCGGCGTGGCCCAGCCGACCTCCATCTCGATCAACACCTTCGGCACCGGCAAGGTCTCGGACGAGAAGATCGTGCAACTGGTACGCGAGTGCTTCGATCTGCGTCCGTACGCCATCACCACCATGCTCGACCTGCTGCACCCGATGTACCAGGAAACCGCTGCCTACGGTCACTTCGGCCGTACCCCGCAGCAGAAGACCGTGGGTGACGACACCTTCACCACCTTCACCTGGGAGCGCACCGACCGCGCCGCCGCCCTGCGCGACGCCGCCGGCCTGTAAGCCTCCTACAGCAGTAAAAGAAAGCCCCTGCCGAGCGATCGGCAGGGGCTTTTTTGTACGCGCAGACCTGACATTTTTGCCAGTTGTGGATACTTACCTTGAAATAAAAAATAGGCCCACAAAAGACCATACATGCAAGGAAGCTATCCAATGAGCACAGCCCTGGAATCCAGCTCCGCTAGTCAACAGACTTCCAAAGCTGAAACACGATGCACACCGGATGCCATGGAGTCTAATACCGGTCTGTTCGCATATCTTTTTGAGCTGTATCAAAAAGCCATATCACTCGAAGCACGCGGCAATCCCGGTAGCAAAATAGCGCTGAGTACGCGTCGGCCGGACCTGCTCGACCTTCAGTTGGACAAGGAAACCCTGACGACTCAACTCTCGCCGCTGGCTTTGGTCATTGGAATATTGACAAAAAAAGTCCAAGAGGATGCAAGCATCAAGCATGGCGTTCACGAACTGTTAGCCGGTAATTTCCCGCGGGCAGACCTGCCGTACAACTTGGCACACCAGCAAATCCATACTGTCCTCAAAAAGAAAAACTGCCCCTCTCTGGAGCTATGGCAGAACATTCAATATGCGCCGCCGAGCTTCTGCTTTGCCAAACTGTATACCGAGAGCACACGAAGCAGTATGCGTATTGCCTCCGGCCTTAATCCCGAGCTGCAAAGGCAAATATTGCTTTCACCAAGTATGAGCGCTGCCGAGGCAAAACAGCGTTTTGGCGAATTTGATAGCGGCGACACTTCCCATTGGCAACGTCTAACGTTGTCAACCATCGAGAAACAGACCGGGGTAGCGCCAGAAGAAATCGCAGAAGCTCTGGCGATCAGCAATATCAGTGATAGCATCACCTACGATGTGAAATGCTCAGCTGCCTATAAATCCCCTACAGCACTCCCCGCGGACAGTCGCGCTTACGGTGCAAGCTATCTGCATGAAAACACGCCAACCTGCATTGACTTGAGAAATAATGAGGCCGGCACCTTGAGGTTGGGCAACATCAACCCTGCGGAACTTGGGCGCATCTACCAAATTATCAAGCTGCAGCGCGCCCTTAAACTCCCGTTTTCCGAAGTTGATAGCTTGTTGATGGCGATCGTCCATGCCGAAGGGCATGCCAAAAAACACCACATCACAGCCAACACACTTCGCGCCATCGGGCTATTCCGTTATCTGAACGAAGCTTACAAAGTAACCACCGACCAGTTCGCCGCCTTGATCTACCTGATTTCGCCATACTCAGATCTACAGCAGACGCCCATGCTTGACAGCGTACTCGCAGGAAGACTCTCGGCACCTTACGATTTAGCGGCATTATTGACCATTGATGACCGTATCTTTGACCTCGACGACCCGAACGATAACAGTGCAGACCTCATAGTTGCGCAGCTGAGCAAGGCACTGGGCAACGATGAAAAGACCACTCGAAGGTTACTCTCAATCGCCAAGCGCGAGCTGAAGCTTAAAAAGCTCAAACTTTCGCTTCCATTAATATCCTCGCTGTATCGCCTCAGCCACATCCCTCGCCTGCTCAAACGGTCCCAGGCCGAAGGGGCTGCGTTGATCGAGATACTCAATACGGTTAACACGCAGGTTTTAAGCCAGCTGGCTGGCACGCCAACCATTCACGCAGATACCGGTGCGCCCGACGTTCTGGATGTATTACTCGCACTGACCAACCTAGACAAATGGCTGCGACAGCACAATATCGTCCCCTCTGCCATTTTGCCAATTATCAAAGAGGAACCGCTTCCACATCCACTGTTTGGCCCTGCACACCACGCGATGTTCCAAGACTGCCTGACCTGTCTTCGCTCCCTGCCGAACGATGCACCTACGCAAGCGAAAGAGGATCTGTTGGGTCAACTTTTACTCACCCTGCTGGGAAACCGCTTCATCGGGTCCAGGTTGACCAGCGCGCATATCCTGCCACTGCTGCGGTGGTCGAAAGCAACACCCGATGGACTGCTGCAAGATATCTTGCTAGCTGGGCAATTGAAGGGTGCCGATCAGGAGCACATTGACGTACAACGCCTCGTCTCAGCAGATTGGCATAGAGTTATGTGCTATGCCCACGTGGTCCAGTTGTTCCGCCTGAGTGCGTCATCCATTGAAGCACTCTACCAACTACCGGACGCTTTTGAGCTTGTTGGCACCGCGCAGGACGAATCGGACACCCTGACCGACGACGAAAACACCCCGCTGAGACCGACACTGGACCTTGATACCTGCTATAAGCTCAGTCGATTCAGCGACTGGGTCAGTCTGTGCTGTAAGAATGGCTTTAACGAAAGCGACGCCATAGACTACCTAACACGAACTCAGCACACTACAAACACCAAGGAAGTCCAACGTACGGCAATGCATATGAGCCACTTGCTCGGGTGGAACTATGACGAAATGTTATTGGCTACGCCTTGGGTGGAAGTCTCAAACTCCCCCTCCGATGGGAAAACGCTGGATCACTTCCTGAGCACTTTGACACCGAATGAACTTAAGTTGTTCGAAAAAACATCGTACATTTTAGGGTATTATAAATATCGCTGAAAAAAAGGCAGCACCGATAAGTCGGTACAAAATTTGACACAAAAAATCCATGAATTCATGACGGCACAACCTGGCCCTCTATTCGTCACACGAACACAAATGGATACTTATGGAGACCTTGAGCGCTGGAGGCGCACAAGAAAACACACTGCGGAACAGTTAGCAAGGCAACACAATGAAAACCTGGAGCTTAAAGTACAAGAAACCACAAACAATCAATACAGCTACCTCAACTGCACGGCATCGACTATTGTCGACATCGACTACGCCATGCGCCTGCAAACCGCCACCGGCCTAACCGGCTTGCCATGCGAATCCTTGCTGAACCTTAGCGAACTGGATGAGTCTTCGTCTTACGAAGACTACCAGTGCTCGGCAGCCCTGCTGATGGCAGGTTGCGATCACGGCATGCAAGTTGACATCGAAAATGAATTGCAACCGTCTCTGCGGGATGCCTTGGCCAGCTACCTGATCGCACAGGGCAAACTCGGCGAAGCCCATGGAGTCACCCCTGACAGAGACAGACTGTCCCAGTATTTTCTCACTGACATCTGGTGTAGCCATGGGATGACCACCACCCGTATCGCCCATGCCATTTCCAGCTTTCAGCGATTTATCCATCAAGTGCTTGCGCAACTTGAACCTGGTCATGAAAGCAACATGCAGGCCGCGAAAGATTCCTTGGAGTGGAATCAAGGGCTGAATCATTACCAACGCTGGCGCGCATTAAAATCACGGGACAATCATCCGGAAAACCTGGTCAGTCCCGGCGGCAACCCTCGTAAAAGCCATCTGTTTCAAGAACTGGAAATTGATATCAACAACGGCAGGTTGGATGAGTCAGCCCTGGGTAGTGCCGTGTGCAGTTACATCAGCAAGTTCGAAAGGCTGTGTAATCTGCGCGTTGTCAGCGGCTTTCTGGATGGTCATTCCGCTGAACAGAGTACCTACCACCTTATCGGCAAGACCAACGCCTCGCCCAGCGAGTATTATTGGCGCTCAGTCGACATGAGCCTGCACGACGGCGCCGGAAACATCAGCCCGCTGGCCTGGAGCGAATGGGAACGTATCAACTTTACCCCATCCTCTCAATTAACGCAGACTGCATTGCTGATTTCAGAAAAAGATGGTCAAGGCAATGAAATCGGCGAAATCATTCAAACCGACAATATCCGCCCCCTAATGCTGGCCGGTAGGAAATATGTATTCTGGGTCGAACGCCAGGTAACAGAAGCAACACGTCCCCAGCCTGGCGTCTCTCAAACCGCGAAGGAAGAACGCCTGGCCATTAACTATATTTTTCTCCAGGCCGACAATACCTGGAGCACAACCGATGAGTTCATGGCTGTCACTCCAGAACAGTTTCATACGGTATCGACAGCAAATAATACAGCCCTTGACATCGAGAAGTTTCAACCCGGCCTGATTGTTACCGTCATTGATAAAGGGGCGCGTGCGAAGGACCCTTGGCTAGTTGCCATCCTCTATAATACTGCAGAAGAAACCACAGCGAGCAACGGGCAGTCAATTCATTTCGCCAAATATACTGATTTGTTATTCGCAAACAAAGCCACACCACCCACACCCGAAAATCCGGAAAAAACACTGCTCGACTGCTACAGAGACCCCAGAGTCGTTCAGGGTCCATTTGATGGACGCTATAAATCTTGCTCTGTATCGAATTACAAGGATGCAGGCACTCTTAGTGACGCGAGCAAAAAAGCATTTATAGAACGTTTCTCGGTGGGAAACGTGATGGCCTTTTCAATCAAGCCCCGCATAACCGCCGATGACAAACTCGATGTTGAAGTAAGCTATACCCACGAGCTTAGGGAAAAATTAACACTTAAAAACGGTTCAGAACCCAAGCGCAACATTGAGCTACTCCAGCAAAATGATGATAAAACGGAGACGAGCCTTATCACGCTGGCTACACCCCATGGCACCCCGCCTCGTGTGACTCACACATTCGCATCCCCTTCAAGCGTCAAGCTCATCGCCCGCTACTATGTCGATGATGTGCTGCTCGATGAAACAAGCTGCGACGTGGCTGTCACTGAAACGAAATATGATAATCGTTGGCATGTTGATATCAGGGAACATGATCAGACGCAGTACCTGGACAAAATAGACTACGACAAAAAGCAACCCTCCAAGCCGCTTCCCCGAGTACGCCTGAATACGCTATTGGGCAAGCAGTTGGCGCAACGTGCCAATTTGGGTTTCGAAATGGTCCTCGATTGGTCCACGCAAAACCTCTTGCAAGAATCGCTCGACTGGGAGACTAAAGGGGCGAAGCAACACCTGGGCCTGGAAGTATCTAGCCCAATGGACCTGTATGGCGCCAACGGCCTGTATTTGCATGAGCTTTACCTGCACCTGCCCTTCCTGATCGCCAGTCGACTGACTGAGCAAGGGCAGTATCGAGAGGCCGAACATTGGTATTTCAACTACCTGTTCCACCCTTGGTTGAAGTCCTCCCAATCCGACGAACGTCCAGCGCCATGGCGAACCCGGCCCTTGTGCCAGGAAGCGAAGTACACAGCGGACATTAATCGCCAGCAATCTACCGACCCGGTCATCAACGCGTTCATCGAGATGGAAAACCACCAGGCCTCGATAATTTTGTCGGTCATTGAAAGCTGGCAACTGGAAGGCGATCACCATTACCGCCAAATGACAACCAGTGATCTGAGTCACGCCCAGCGTTGTTACAATCAGGCCTCAAGCCTGCTGGAGCGTTACTACGGCCAACCGATCTGGGCTTCATCCTGGAGCCCGGTGAAGCTGCCGGCCTGTAGCACCACAATGTTCCATAAGCCCCTGAACCCTCGCGTTGCGTCCATACGTGACACACTGGCAAGCCGTATGTTCAATTTGCGGCATGGCCTGAGCCTCAATGGCAAGAAGTTGCCGAACATTGAGGGTAGCAACATCGGCTTTAACAACTATATGCCGCATTCGCTGGGCATAAACATTTTGCCAGCGCCCATGGCCAGTGCCCCCCCACCCGCGCCTGCATACCGCTTCCGTAAGTTGCTACCTGCCGCTCGGAGTGCCGCGCAACAGCTTCAGGATCTCGGCCGTTACTACCTGCATCTGATGGAAGTCGATACCGACAACCAGCTCGATGTTCTACTGTTACGCCAAGCGATGAAGCTATCGGATCTTTCGGTACGCCTGGGGAATGAGTCGATCAATGCGCTGCGTGCGCAACAGCAGACACTGCAGGCCAGCCGGCGCCTCGCGCTGCATCGACACGACTACTATGGGCAACTGATTGAAGAAGGACTTTCCGCGAACGAGGCGTTTGCCAGCACGTTAGGGATCGCCGCTGCGAAATTGAAAACTTGTGCGGCCTTGTTCGCGCTACCCGAGGGTGCAGCGAAACTTTTACCCAATATATTCGGCTTGGCTGACGGCGGCATGGATTATTCGGGTGCTTTCGGTGCAGCTAAAGAAGCATCCGAGCTGGGGGCAGACGCAGCCGCCATTACATCCGACCAGCTGTCGATCCAGGCGGCTTTTGAACGGCGAGATCAAGAGTGGCGATACGAGCAGCGCCAGGCCGAGCTAGATCTGGAAATCATCGATAAAGAATTTGCCGAGTTGGATATTGAGCTCACAGCAGCGTCCATCAGCCTGGCCGGTGCGACTCAAGAGCGGGAGAATCTTGATGAAACTTATGCTTTCGCGACCTCGGGTTTCATCATCGTCCCCGTCTACCAGTGGTTGGTCGGCCGACAGGAGTTTATTTATGGCGCTGCCTACAATGCAGTACTGTCGCTGTGCCAAGCCGCCCAGGCAGCATGGCGTTACGAGATAGGCGACAACACTCGAGCCGATTTCATCAAGACCAGTGGCTGGAGTGAATCCTATAAAGGAATGCTGGCAGGGGAGTCGCTGTTGGTGGACCTACAGGAAATGGAAAATGCCTTCTTGGGAGCGAATGAGCGGCGCTTGACCATCAAAAAGACCATCAGCCTGAGAACCCTACTTGGAGAGGAATGGTCCGAGACCCTCGCCCAACTCAGTGCCGGCGAAAGCATTGATTTCGAGTTAAAAACTCAGCATTTCGACAGCAATTATCCTGGCCACTACCAACGCCAAATAAGGCATCTTTCGGTTTCATTCCTTTGCCACCCTGAACAATCTCTAGGCACGCCAAGTGGCATCCTTACCCAAACAGCGAATACGCTACTTACGCGCATGGACCATGACGCGATGAAGTACTTCTATGGCAGTTCTAAAACGCTGCCGGCGTCCGTCACACGAAACGTTCGGGCTGAACAAAGCATGGCACTTTCATCATTGACTCAGGATGATGGTCTTGGTTATGCACCCGGACAATGGGTTTACGAATCGATGGTCCATGATGAACGATACTTACCGTTCGAAGGAACAGGTGCCCTTTCGCGCTGGACGCTTCAACTCCCTGATGCACAGTTCTCAGCAAGTTTGACCAAGTCACTAGACGATATTCACTTGAATCTTATCTACACCGCCAAGCCTGGTGATGCTGATTTTATCAAAGCGGTCAATGCACTGCGTACCAAAGACAAAAATACATACGACACGGAACCGACAGCCCCTGCCTCAAAATCTAAGGAAAAATCTGAAGTCCCTGAATCAACGGAAATCCCCAGTGGGCCATTGACTTAACCTACCCTCCCGCTTTACTCCGTACCCCTGGCAGCCATATGCCAGGGGTACGAAATATCGGCTGACAAGTTAATGAGTCACACTCGGAACATGCTGTCTACGCTGGATTGTTCTTGCCAGGGTAGGTAGCCATGCAATTACAACTACGTCTCATCGTGTTTTATTTCACACTTGCAGCTTCAACCAATGTGTACGCTTGCCCATCTTGGAGCACTGTGCGTGCCGAGGCTGAGGTCAGCCTGCTACAACAAACCATCACGCAGTGGGATGACAGTTATCATCGCAAGGGCGAGACCCAGGTACCCGATGAACTGTACGACCAGAGCCGCCAGCGTCTGTTGCGCCTGCAACGGTGCTTCAACCTGCCAGACGCGGCGCCCGACCCGCTGGCCAGCGCACGCGGTCCGATTGCACACCCGATCGCCCACACCGGCGTCGACAAGCTGCCCGACGAACAGGCGATGCGTCGTTGGCTGGCCGGCAAACACGATGTCTGGATACAACCCAAGGTCGATGGCGTCGCGGTTTCCCTGATCTACCAGCAGGGCCGGTTGGTCCGGCTGCTCAGTCGCGGTGATGGCGTCCAAGGCCATGACTGGAGCCGGCATATTCCCTCGCTCGGCGCCATCACCCGACAGCTGCCGCAACCTGTGGACCTGGTGCTGCAAGGGGAACTGTACAAACGCCTGGAGGGCCATGTGCAGGCCCAGGCAGGCAGCCTCAATGCTCGCGGCAACGTGGCCGGGCTGATGGCACGCAAGCAGCTGGACACCGAGCTCGGCGCGAGCATCGGCCTGTTCGTCTGGGACTGGCCGCACGGGCCGCAAACCCAGGCAGAGCGTCTCGAGCAGCTGGCCGCCATGGGCTTTGCCGACAGCCAGCGCTACAGCGTCGCCATCGCCAGCCCGGAGCAGGCCGCCGAGATGCGCCTGCACTGGTATCGCGCCGCCCTGCCCTTCGCCACCGATGGCGTGATCCTGCGCCAGGACAGCCGCCCGCCCGCCGAACGCTGGCAAGCCAAGGCCCCTTACTGGATTGCGGCCTGGAAATACCCCTTCTCCCAGGCACTGGCCGAAGTGCGCGAAGTGCGCTTTCGCATTGGGCGCACTGGCAAGGTAACCCCCATCCTGCATCTGGCGCCTGTCGAGCTGGACGACCGTCGGGTTTCACAGGTCAGCCTGGGGTCCCTGGCACGCTGGCAGAAACTCGATATTCGCCCTGGCGACCAGGTGGCCATCAGCCTTGCCGGCCTCACCGTTCCGCGGTTTGACGACGTGGTACATCGCTCGGTCGTGCGACAGCCCGTCGCCTCACCGGCTGCCGGCCAGTATGACGCCCACACTTGCTGGCAGGCCGGCGCTGGCTGCGAAGAGCAATTCATCGCCCGATTGAACTGGTTGAGCGGCAAACAGGGGCTGGCCCTTGCAGGGATCGGGCCGGGCACCTGGCGCCGACTGGTGAATGCCGGCCTGGTGACCACACTCGCGGACTGGCTGGAGCTCGATACCCAAGTCCTGGCGGCGGTGCCGGGTCTCGGCGCTGCCAGGGCCCGACAGCTTCATGACAGTTTCAGCGCGGCTCGCTTGCACCCCTTCCTCCAGTGGTTGAAAGCGCTGGGCGCGCCCTTGCCTCAGGGAATGCTCCTGGAGGCCGACTGGTCGACGCTCGCAGCGCGAACTGCTGACGCATGGCAAACCTTGCCGGGCGTCGGTGGCGCAAGATCGAAACAACTCGAGGTATTTTTTGCAACAGAAGATGTTCAGGCCCTTGCCGCGCAACTGGGCGGGTATCGTATCGCCGGTTTCCAGCACTCGAACGACACCGCCGAACAATGACGAGCGTAGGGTAACTCCGAGTTTGCCGTTTAAAGCCCACCAAGGGTTCCTAAATCCGGCAAACCAAGGCAGGATTCCACCAACTTTTGCTGCTCCGCCCCGCTCAGGAGGCTTTTCATGACACGTTTCACCGCTCTTTTCCTGCTGGCAACCCTTGGCCTGGCGACCGGCGTCGCGCAAGCCGCCCAGCCGGATGCAGGCTTGACCGGCTGCGCCGCCAAACGCAGCGCCATCGAGAACCAGCTGAAGATTGCCCGTGACCATGGCAACAGTGACCAGGTTGCCGGGCTCGAAGAGGCGCTGCGTGGCGTGGACAACTGCACCGAAGCCGGCCTGCGCAAAGAGCGCGAGCAGAAAGTGCTCGATGCCCGCCACGAAGTGAACCAGCGCACCAAAGACCTGGACAAAGCCATGAAGAAAGGTGACGCGGAAAAGATCAACAAGCGCAAGGACAAGCTGGCCGAGGCGAAGAAAGAACTGCAGGAAGCCGTGGACGAGCTCGAGCGCTGACCGAACAACCCTCGATGTGGGAGCGAACCCGCTCCCACAACAGCCTCCCACGGCTCAGTGATTACGAAACTCGCTATGACAGGCCTTGCACGCCGCCTCGACCTTGTCCATTGGTGCCTTCATCTGCGCTGCGTCCAGCGACGGGTTGCGGGTCACCGTCACCAGTTCGCCGGTAACGCCCTCCAGCTGCCGGGCCAGGTCCTGGAACCGCGCCTGACGCTCCCAGACATCCGCCCGGGCGCTGCTGTCACCCTCGTCGCGCACCTGCGGGAAGTGCTGCCACGGGTCATGGGCCAGGGTATCCAGCTTCACCGCGCCCTCGGCGAACTTCACGCCATCGAAGGGCAACCGCCCGCGCAGCATGCCACCCATGTCTTCACTGGTCTTGAGCATCTGCTTGAAGATCGCCTTGCGCTGGCCCAGCGGCGAGTTGGGGTCGACGCCGTCACAGGCGGTCAGGGCAAGGGCGGCGAGCAGTACTACGGTCAATCGCTTGAACATCACGGTCTCTTTGGCCAGGCAAACGGGTGGCCAGTATCGCCGCCTGCCGGGCAAAGACCAATAGCCACACAGAAAACAAGGGCGAATGTTCATGTTTCGCCCAGCACAGGACCCTCACGATGAAATCTGTATTGCGCCATCTCGCCTGGGCCCTCCCCGCCCTGGCGCTCCTGGCCGGCTGCAACGGCGGCGAAAGCGCCAAGCCCGAGCCTCATGCCATCGCCACTTATGTGCCAGCCACCTGGAAGGACCTGCCCCAGGTCAGCGACGACGACCTGCTGGCCGGTTTCTATGCCTGGCGCAACGGTTGCGAGAAGCTCAAGCGCGATCCGGTGTGGGCCGCAACCTGCGAGGCAGCCGGTTCAGCCACGGCGAGCGCTGATCAGGTACGCACCTTCCTCGAGCAGAATCTCCAGGTGTACGGGCTGCGCTCGGCGCAGAACAGCGCCAACGGCCTGATCACCGGGTACTACGAGCCGGTCTACCCCGGCAGCCTGGAACGCACCGAAGCCGCGCATGTGCCGGTGTACGGCGTACCCGAGGACATGATCGTGGTCGACCTGGCCAGTGTGTATCCCGAACTCAAGGGCAAGCGCCTGCGCGGGCGCCTCGATGGCCGCGTGCTCAAGCCCTATGACACCGCCGAAGTGATCAACCGCGACGGTGCCAAGGCGCCGGTACTGGCCTGGCTGACCGACCCGATGGACTTGCAGTTCCTGCAGATCCAGGGCTCCGGTCGCATCCAGCTGGAAGGTGGCCGTCAGCTGCGGCTGGGGTATGCCGACCAGAACGGCCACCCCTATAGGCCGATTGGCCGCTGGCTGGTGGACCAGGGCCAGCTGCCCAAGGAACAGGTGACCATGGGCAGCATCCACGCCTGGGCTCAGGCCAACCCACAGCGGGTCCCTGAGTTGCTGGCCAGCAACCCGAGCTATGTGTTCTTCAGCACCCGCCCGGACAGCAACGAAGGTCCGCGCGGCTCGCTCAACGTCCCATTGACCGCTGGCTACAGCGTGGCCATCGACCGTAAGGTGATCCCCCTTGGCAGCCTGTTGTGGCTGTCGACCACGCGGCCTGACGGCGCGCCAGTGGTGCGCCCGGTGGGCGCTCAGGACACTGGTGGCGCCATCACTGGTGAGGTCCGCGCGGATCTGTTCTGGGGCACCGGGCCAGAGGCCGGCGAGCTGGCAGGGAACATGAAACAGCAAGGACAGATCTGGATGCTTTGGCCCAAGGGTCAGCCTCTACCCGACGTCCCCAAGGTCCTCTGACTGGCGTTGTTGCCGGGCAAGCTCCCTTCCATCGCGGGAGCGAGCTTGCCCCACGATGCAGTCAGATCGAAACGACAAAGAACGACACGATCAGCGCCATCCCGATGAACCACACCAGCGAGCGCAACACCGCCCAATCCGCCAGGTAGCAGATGATGTAGAGCAACCGGCTGGTGATGTACAACACGCCCAGCACATCTTGGGTCACTTGTTCGGCATTGCCGACGATATCGGCCACCAGCACTGCCGCGGCAAACGCGGGAAACGCCTCGTAACCGTTCAGCTGGGCGGCATGGGCTCGCCGTGGCAGCCCTTCGAGCTTGTCCAGGAATGCACGCGGATCGTGATTGGCACGCAGGCCGAAATACCCGCTGCTGAGTTTGGCGATCAGTGCACACAGCGGCGGCAGGACCAGCGCGACGAGAATGCACCACAGGGCTACGGTCATCTACAGGACTCCTTGTTCATAGAGGTTCGCTTCAGAGCTTCATCACCAGCATGCCGGCCAGCACCAGCCCGCAAGCTAGGAGTCTTGGCCCGCCAAAAGGTTCTTTGAGGTAGCGCATGCCCAACAGCACCACGAGGATCACGCTCAACTCGCGCAACGCTGCAGCTTCAGCCACCGAGCCCAGGTGCATGGCCCAGAGCACCAGAGCGTAGCTGAACAATACGCAGAACCCGACCGCCAGGCCCAGCTTCCATTGGGTTCGCCAGAACAGCATGAACGGCCCTCGTCGGGCCACCACAGCCAGCAACGGGAACGGCCAGGAGCTAAGCAGGCTCAGCCACACCAGGTAATCCCACGGTTTACCCCACAGGCGTACGGCCTGGCCGTCGAACCAGGTGTAGCAGCCGATGCACAGGCCAATCAGCGCCACCACCGGCAGCATCGACCAGGGCAGGCGGTCGCCGCCGCCGCCCTGCCAAAGCAGGCACGCCATGCCACAGGGGATCAGCAGGATGCCGATGATCTGCTGCTGGCTCAGCGACTCGCCGGCGAAGGCCAGGGTCAGGCCCAGCACCACCAATGGCGACAGACCACGCATCAACGGATAGACCAGGCCCAGGTCGCCGACCCGATAGGCCTGGATCAGCAGAAAGCGGTACAGCTGCTCGGCCAGCGCCGAGGCCAACAGCCAGGGCCAGATCTCGGCGGGCGGGAAATCTACAAAGGCCACCGCCAGCAGGGCGAAACTCAGCGCCACCACGTCCATGCTGGCGATCACCAGCAAGCGCTCGGCGCTGAACTTGATCAAGGTATTCCAGGTGGCATGGAGCAGGGCTGCGACCAGTACGAGGGAAGTTGCCAGCACGCCTTGGAATCCTTGTTGTCGTTTGGTGGGGACCACTATATAGCGCCTGGCCTGTTATGGCCTCATCGCGGGGCAAGCCCGTTCCCACGCCATTGCCTGACAGGAACCAATTGGAGAAATCCGGTCATAAGGTGTGTCCCGAATGCCGCGCCAGGTCATCAAAGAACTGCCCGAGCCATTCGGGTAATGACTTGGAAGCCACTTTCACAGGATTCGGGATGCTTGAATTAGTTGCCGCGTTTATCTGCCTTACCACCCTTCTCACTTATGTGAACTACCGCTTCATCGGCCTGCCGCCGGCCATCGGCGTGATGGTCACCGCATTGCTGTTCTCCCTGATGCTGCAGGGCCTGAGCCTGATCGGCTTCCCTGGCCTGGAAGAACGCGTCGAAGGCCTGATGAACCAGATCGACTTCAACGACCTGCTGATGCACTGGATGCTGTCGTTCCTGCTGTTCGCCGGCGCCTTGCACGTCAACCTCGCCGACCTGCGCAGCTACCGCTGGCCGATCGGCCTGCTGGCCACCCTGGGCGTGCTCATCGCCACCGTGGTGATCGGCTACCTGGCGCACTGGGTGTTCGCCCTGTTCGGCTGGAACGTGCCGTTGATCTACTGCCTGCTGTTCGGCGCGCTGATCTCGCCGACCGACCCGATCGCCGTGCTCGGCGCACTGCGCACCGCCAACGCCTCCAAGCCGCTGAAGACCACCATTGTCGGTGAGTCGCTGTTCAACGACGGCACGGCGGTCGTGGTGTTCACCGTGCTGCTGGGCATCATCCAGCTGGGCGAGACGCCGAGCGTCGCAGACACCGCCATTCTGTTCGCCCGCGAGGCATTGGGCGGCATCGCCTTCGGCGGCCTGATCGGTTACGCCACCTACCGCATGATCAAGAGCGTCGAGCAGTACCAGGTGGAAGTGATGCTGACCCTGGCGCTGGTGATCGGCGGCTCGGCCATGTGCTACGAGCTGCACGTGTCGGCGCCGATCGCCATGGTTGTGGCCGGCCTGATCATCGGCAACCTGGGGCGCAACCTGGCGATGAACGACATGACCCGCCGCTACATGGACGGCTTCTGGGAGCTGATCGACGACATGCTCAACGCCCTGCTGTTCGCCCTGATCGGCCTGGAGCTGTTGCTGCTGCCGTTCAACTGGCTGCACCTGGCGGCCGGTGGCGTGCTGGCGGTGGCGGTGCTGGCTTCGCGGCTGCTGACCGTGGCGCCGGCGATCGTGCTGTTGCGCCGCTGGCGCAGCGTGCCGCAAGGCACCATCCGCGTACTGACCTGGGGCGGCCTGCGCGGTGGCGTTTCGGTGGCCCTGGCGCTGTCGCTGCCGCAGGGCGCCGAGCGTGATCTGCTGCTGTCGATCACTTACATCGTGGTGCTGTCGTCGATCCTGATTCAAGGCCTGACGGTCGGCAAGGTAGTGCGCAAGGTCAGCACACCGGCATGAAAACGCCGGGGCCGCTCTGCGGCCCCGGCTTTATCACTCGACCGCAGAATCGGGGAACTGGTCCTGGATGTACTTGATCTCGGTGCGCCCGTGAGCGGCCGGCAGGCCATCCTCACCCAGGTTGACGAAGACCATCTTGTCGACGGTCAGGATCGCCTTGCGGGTGATCTTGTTGCGCACTTCGCACTTGAGGGTGATCGAGGTGCGACCGAACTCGGTGGCGGTGATGCCCAGCTCGATGATGTCGCCCTGACGCGAAGCACTGACGAAGTTGATCTCGGAAATGTACTTGGTCACCACGCGCTGGTTACCCAGCTGGACGATGGCGTAGATCGCCGCCTCCTCGTCGATCCAGCGCAGCAGGCTGCCGCCGAACAGGGTGCCGTTGGGATTGAGGTCTTCGGGTTTTACCCATTTGCGGGTGTGAAAGTTCATCTGTACTCCTGACCTGCTTGCTGACATGCGCTAATGATGGCAGACCGCTCGGTCACGCTCCATTGAACATCGACTATCGTCTCGATTAATCGACAGAAAGTCTTGGGTGTGTCACACGCCCGCGGCTATAATCTCGCCGTTTCACATGGTCCCCCACAGTGGTGGCCATCCCGCCACCCATCCGAGGGGCGCTGCAGCAGGCTTGGCCTGTCAGGCTCGGTTGGGGCGTTGTCCGCGCAAGCGGACGCTCAACGCACAACGGCGCCCATTCGCACACTACGAATGGAGGCTCTCAATGAGCGCTGTAAACACGCCTGCAGGTTTTTCCGACTTCAAGGTCGCCGACATCTCCCTGGCCGACTGGGGCCGCAAGGAAGTCATCATCGCCGAATCGGAAATGCCCGCACTGATGGGCCTGCGCCGCAAGTATCAAGCCGAGCAACCGCTCAAGGGCGCGAAGATCATCGGCTGCATCCACATGACCATCCAGACTGCCGTGCTGATCGAGACCCTGGTCGCCCTGGGTGCCGAAGTGCGCTGGTCGTCGTGCAACATCTTCTCCACCCAGGACCAGGCCGCCGCCGCCATCGCTGCCGCCGGCATCCCGGTGTTCGCCTGGAAAGGTGAAACCGAGCAGGAATACGAGTGGTGCATCGAGCAGACCATCCTCAAGGATGGCCAGCCATGGGACGCCAACATGGTGCTGGACGACGGCGGTGACCTGACCGAGATCCTGCACAAGAAATACCCGGCCATGCTGGACAAGATCCACGGCGTGACCGAAGAGACCACCACCGGCGTGCACCGCCTGCTGGACATGCTGGCCAAGGGCGAGCTGAAAGTCCCGGCGATCAACGTCAACGACTCGGTCACCAAGAGCAAGAACGACAACAAGTACGGCTGCCGTCACAGCCTCAACGACGCCATCAAGCGCGGTACCGACCACCTGCTATCGGGCAAGCAGGCCCTGGTGATCGGCTACGGCGACGTGGGCAAGGGCTCGGCCCAGTCCCTGCGTCAGGAAGGCATGATCGTCAAGGTCACCGAAGTCGACCCGATCTGCGCCATGCAAGCCTGCATGGACGGTTTCGAAGTCGTCTCGCCATTCAAGGACGGCATCAACACCGGTACCGAAGCCGGCATCAACAAGGACCTGCTCGGCCGCATCGACCTGATCGTCACCACCACCGGTAACGTCAACGTCTGCGACGCCAACATGCTCAAGGCCCTGAAGAAGCGCGCCGTGGTCTGCAACATCGGCCACTTCGACAACGAGATCGACACCGCCTTCATGCGCAAGAACTGGGCATGGGAAGAGGTCAAGCCACAGGTGCACAAGATCCACCGCACCGGTGCCGGCGTGTTCGACCCGCAGAACGATGACTACCTGATCCTGCTGGCCGAAGGCCGCCTGGTGAACCTGGGCAACGCCACCGGCCACCCAAGCCGCATCATGGACGGTTCGTTCGCCAACCAGGTCCTGGCACAGATCTTCCTGTTCGAGCAGAAGTTCGCCGCGCTGCCTGCCGCGAAGAAGGCCGAGCGCCTGACCGTGGAAGTGCTGCCGAAGAAACTCGACGAAGAAGTGGCCCTGGAGATGGTCCGCGGCTTCGGCGGCGTGGTCACCCAGCTGACCCCGCAGCAGGCCGAGTACATCGGTGTGACCGTCGAAGGCCCGTTCAAGCCGGACGCTTACCGCTACTAAGCGGCTGGTTGCCAGTGCCAGGTATTCTTGCCCGGCACTGGCAGGCAACGTTTCGAACCGATGTCCGAGCCAGGCCGGCCCCCACCGTCCTGGCTTTTATTTGCAGGCAGCAGCCCAGGCTCACTGCCGAAGGAACCAGAGATGTCACAAGAACGCCGCTACAGTTTCGAATTCTTCCCCACCAAGACCGATGCCGGTCACGAAAAGCTGATGGGCGTTGCCCGCCAGCTGGCCAGCTACAACCCGGACTTCTTCTCCTGCACCTATGGTGCCGGTGGCTCGACCCGCGACCGCACGCTCAACACCGTGCTGCAACTGGAAAACGAGGTGAAAGTCCCCGCCGCCCCGCACCTGTCCTGCGTGGGCGACAGCAAGGACGACCTGCGCGCCCTGCTGGCCGAGTACCAGGCCGCCGGCATCAAGCGCATCGTCGCCCTGCGTGGCGACCTGCCGTCGGGCATGGGCATGGCCAGCGGCGAACTGCGCTACGCCAGCGACCTGGTCGAGTTCATCCGCCAGGAAACCGGCAACCACTTCCACCTGGAAGTGGCCGCCTACCCGGAGATGCACCCGCAGGCGCGCAACTTCGAGAGCGACCTGGCCAACTTCGTGCACAAGGTCAAGGCCGGCGCCGACAGCGCCATCACCCAGTATTTCTTCAACGCCGACAGCTACTTCTATTTCGTCGAGCGCGCGCAGAAACTGGGCGTCGAGATCCCGGTGGTGCCCGGCATCATGCCGATCACCAACTACAGCAAGCTGGCGCGTTTCTCCGACGCCTGCGGCGCCGAGATCCCACGCTGGATCCGCAAGCAGCTGGAAGCCTATGCCGACGACACCGCCAGCATCCAGGCATTCGGCGAGGAAGTGATCACCCGCATGTGCGAACAATTGCTGCAAGGCGGCGCACCGGGCCTGCACTTCTATACCCTGAACCAGGCCGAGCCGAGCCTGGCGATCTGGAACAACCTGAAGCTGCCACGCTGATGGTCGCGAACAAGGCTTTGGCGCAGGTCAAAGCCTTGTTCGTTCGCGCACGCGCCTGCGGCCAGCGTTCACTGGTCTTGCCCGGGCTTGCAGCGTACTCTCACGCCATGCGCACGCTCATCCTCCCTCTCCTGCTGTTGCTGCTCGCCGGCCTGAGCCCGCTGGCCCATGCCGAACGCCTGCGCATCGTCAGCGACGACTGGGCCCCCTACCTCTACCAGGAGAATGGCCAGGCCAAAGGCATCGACTACGAGATCACCAACGAGGTGTTCAAACGCCTGGGCGTCGAGGTGCAGTGGCAGTTCCTGCCCTGGAAGCGCTGCCTGGCCATGGTCGAACAGGGCCTGGCGGATGCCGTGATGGATATTTTCCAGGTCGACTCGCGCCAGGGCTACATGGTCTACCCGGACGAGCCGATGTCCGAGGTCGAGTTCGTCCTCTACCAAGCGCGTTCACGGCCACATCCGGTCAAGCGCGTCGAGGACCTGGCCGGGCTGACCGTCGGCACCTCGCCGGGCTATGTCTACGACGGCTCTTTCGCCGAATCGCCGCTGTTCCGCCGCGAGCCCGCGCCCAGCCACGAGGCCAACTTCGGCAAGCTGGCGCTCGGACGCATCGACCTGCTGGTGACCGACCGCCGGGTCGGCCGCTATGTGAGCCGCCGCCTGGGCCTGGAGCAGACCGTGGAAGAGCTGCCCCTGGTGGTCAGCCGTCGTCCGCAGTATCTGGGGCTGGCCCGCAAGCCTGGCCGCGAGCAGTTGGCGCGGGCCTTCAGCGAGGAACTGCGGCGCTTCAAACAGGAGCCAGCCTATGCGGCGATCAGTGCCCGCTACCTCGGCAATCAGGATTTTCCTTTCGCCGTTGAGCAGCAGGAACGCGGCACACGCTGATTGCTCTGTTATACTCGGGCCTTCCCGCCCGGCTCACGCCCGGACGCTCGGCCTCGCAACAGGCATCTCGACCCGCAGCCGCGCACCTTTGGTGCCCGCCCGCCGGTTCCAGGATGCGCAGTGAACGCCCAGCTGGACCGGACGCGATCGCATCCCTCCGATGCCCTTCGCGCCAGGCAGAACACCCCATCGGGCCTAGCCCCCACGAGAACAGGATTGCCCATGTCCTTTGCTTCCCTCGGTCTCTCCGAGGCTCTTGTCCGCGCTATCGAGGCAGCGGGCTATACCCAGCCCACTCCGGTGCAACAGCGGGCGATTCCCGCCGTGTTGCAAGGTCGCGACCTGATGGTCGCCGCCCAGACAGGTACTGGTAAAACCGGCGGCTTCGCGCTCCCGATCCTTGAGCGTCTGTTCCCGGGTGGCCACCCCGACAAATCGCAACGCCATGGCCCGCGCCAGCCGCGCGTGCTGGTGCTGACCCCCACCCGCGAGCTGGCTGCCCAGGTGCATGACAGCTTCAAGGTCTATGCCCGCGACCTCAACTTCATCAGCGCCTGCATCTTCGGCGGCGTCGGCATGAACCCGCAGGTCCAGGCCATGGCCAAGGGCGTCGACGTCCTGGTCGCCTGCCCGGGCCGCCTGCTCGACCTGGCCGGCCAAGGCAGCGTCGACCTTTCGCGGGTCGAGATCCTGGTGCTGGACGAAGCCGACCGCATGCTCGACATGGGCTTCATCCACGACGTCAAGAAAGTGCTGGCGCGCCTGCCGGCCAAGCGCCAGAACCTGCTGTTCTCGGCGACCTTCTCCAAGGACATCACCGACCTCGCCGACAAGCTGCTGCACAACCCCGAGCGCATCGAGGTCACGCCGCCGAACACCACCGTCGAGCGTATCGAGCAGCGGGTCTACCGCCTGCCGGCCAGCCACAAGCGCGCCCTGCTGGCGCACCTGATCACCCTGGGCGCCTGGGAACAGGTGCTGGTGTTCACCCGTACCAAGCACGGTGCCAACCGCCTGGCCGAGTACCTTGAGAAGCATGGCCTGACCGCCGCGGCGATCCACGGCAACAAGAGCCAGAACGCCCGCACCAAGGCGCTGGCCGACTTCAAGGCCAACACCGTGCGCGTGCTGGTCGCCACCGACATTGCCGCCCGCGGCCTGGACATCGACCAGTTGCCCCACGTGGTCAACTTCGAGCTGCCCAACGTCGAGGAAGACTACGTTCACCGCATCGGCCGTACGGGCCGTGCCGGTCGCTCCGGTGAAGCCATTTCGATGGTCGCGCCGGACGAAGAAAAGCTGCTCAAGAGCATCGAGCGCGTCACCCGCCAGAAAATCCCGGATGGCGACCTGATGGGCTTTGACGCATCGCAGGTCGAGGCCGAGAAACCGGAAGTGCGCGAGCGCCAGCCGAACAATGGCCGCGGCGGCCGCAACCAGCAACCTCGCGGCGAAGGCAGCAAGGAAGGCAGTGGCGGACGCAAGGACAAAGGCAAGGACAAAGGCCGCAACAAGCCTTCGTCCGAGAAGTCCGCGGAAAAGGACAAGTCCGGCGAGAAACAGCAGCAGGGCCAGCAGCGCAAGCCGCGCGACCAGAAGCCACGCCAGCAGCAGAACAACGGCCAGAAAGCCGCGCCTGTCGCCGCACCCAATCGTGACCCTGAGGAGTTCCTCGACGACGACGTCGACAACTTCGGCAACCGCGCCGACTACGTCAGCCCGTACCAGAACGCCAAGAACCAGGGCCGCAACCGTCGCCCGGGCGGCAACGGTGGCCAAGCCCAGGGGCAAGGCCAACGCAGTGGTGGCGGCCAGGGCCAGGGTCAAGCCCAGGGTCGTGGCAATGGCCAGCAGCGCCAGGGCCAGGGCTCCGGTGAAAAGCGCCCGCGCAACGGCGGCGGCAGCAATGGTGGCGCCCGACGCGACAACAACGGCGGCCGTGCCCGCCGTGAAGACTCGTCCCGCCAGGAACCGGCCGTGCGCAACCCGCGAGAGTCGCAGAGCGCGCCAGTGATCATCCGCAAGGAATCCAAGCTCGACCGCTACCCGACGCCCGAGCAACTGGACGACCTGCCAAGCCGCCCACGCGGTGAGCGCCCTGCGCTGCTGACCCGCAAGGGCTGAGCCCGCCATCGCGGGGCCTGCCCCGCGATGAGGCCATGCAAAGCCAACAAAAACGCCGCCCATTGGGCGGCGTTTTTGTTGCTGGCGAAGCGAATTACTTCTGCTTCACGCCTTCGACGCTGATATCCAGGTCCAGGGTCTGCGAAGTCGGGCCTGGGCCCTTGATGCCGAAGTCGTTCAGGTTCAGCGTGGTGGTGGCGTTGAAGCCAGCGCGCTCGCCGCCCCATGGGTCCTTGCCCTCGCCATTGAACACGGCCTTGAAGGTGACCGGCTTGGTCACGCCGTGCAGGGTCAGGTCGCCGGTCACATCGGCAGTCTTGTCACCGGTCGACTTGACGCTGGTGGAGACGAACTTGGCTTCTGGATATTTTTTGACATCCAGGAAGTCCTTGCTGGCGATGTGCTTGTCACGCTCGGCGTGGTTCGACCACAGGCTGGCAGTCTTCAGGTCGACGCTGATCTTGCTCGCCTCGGGCTTGGCGCTGTCCCAGGTGAAGTTGCCGTCGAAGTCCTTGAAGGTGCCGTGGATGAAGCTGTAGCCCAGGTGGCTGATCTTCCAGTCGACGAACGCGTGCTGGCCTTCCTTGTCGATCTTGTATTCGGCGGCCATGGCCTGGCCGGCGGAGATCAGGGCGGTACCGAGCGCCAGAGCGGCAAAAGTCTTTTTCAACATCCTTACTTCCTTCCTTTGCAATTGAGGTTGAGAGTCAAGCTTTGCGGCCCAGCATGCGGGTCAGGGTCGCGTCACGGTCGATGAAATGATGTTTCAGTGCCGCCAATGCGTGCAGTACAGCGAAAATCACCAGGCCCCAGGCCAGCCAGAGGTGGATCACCCCCGCCAGGTCGGCCTGGTCGGGCAGGTCGCTGACCAGCGCGGGAACGTCGAACAAGCCGAACACCGGAATACCCACGCCGTCGGCGGTGGAAATCAGATAGCCCGCTATCATCACCGCGAACAGGCCCAGGTACAGCGCCAGATGGCCCAGCTTGGCGGCCAGGCGAGTGACCTTGCCATGGTTGGCCGGTGCCGGTGGCGGCGGGCTGACGAAACGCCAGACTACCCGCAACAGCATCAGTGCCAGCAACACCAGACCGATGCTCTTGTGCAGGTCCGGGCCGGACTTGCGCCATGGGTCGTAGTAATCAAGGCCGACCATCCACAGGCCCAGGCCAAACAGCCCGAAGACCGCCAGTGCCACACCCCAGTGCAGGACGATGCTGACCAGGCCATAGCGAGAAGATGAATTGCGCAGTTGCATGTTGGCGTATTTCCCCGTGAAAGCTGTGCACAAGACTAACGCGTAATGCATCGAATAAAAGCGTAAAAAACAGCTTCTGATTATCGAAAAACCAGATATTAATTCTGCAAGCTTCCTATTAAGGAAACATTAACGATAGACGTTTGGAAGATCCGCCGCCATCGCGGGGCCCGCGATGGCGGCTATACCGAGATCAGCCGGCCTTGGCCTGGCTGTTGACCACCGGCTTCTTGGCCGGTTCCGACTTGGCGGTGGCCTTCTTCACCGGCGCCGGTTTGGCTGCAGGCTTGTGGGCCTGCTTGGCCGCAGGCTTGGCTTGAGCGGGCTTGGTAGCGGCAGGTTTCACCGGTTCATCCTTGACCACAGGCGCCGGGACGACCGGGACGGGGGCTGGTGCAGGCACCGGTGCAACCTCTTCAGCCTTGGCGATCGGCGCAGCCTTGGCCTCTGGCTGGTCACCGCCACCAAACAGGCGCGAGAAAAAGCCCGGCTTGTCCTGCTTGGCCTGCTCGACCTTCACTGGCTCTGCCTTGGCGGGGGCCTTGTCGGACGAGCCGCCGAACAGGTTGGAGAAGAACCCGCCCTTGTCCTTCGCGGCCGCCACGCCGGCCGCTCCAGTAGCCGCTGCGGCGGCGACCGATGCAGTCTTGGCCGCGTCGAAGGACTTGCCCGCCGCCAGGTCCTGGACCTGCCCCGCGGCACGCTGGCCGCTACGCAGGGCCCCTTCGAGGGTACCTGGGTAGAGCGCATCGGTGTGTTCGCCGGCAAAGGCGATCCGTTGTACCGGGCGCTCCCACAGGCGCCAGTATTTGCTGATCTGCCCCGGGCCGTAGGCCAGGTAGGCACCGCCCATGCCGGCGTCGGTGCTGTAGCGGCGGATTTCATAACCGGTGAAGGCGCCGCGTGCCTGCGGGTAGAAGGCGTGCAGGCGGATCAGCACCTGGTCGACCATCTGCTTGTCACCAAAAGCCTGGAGCAAGCGGGCGTTATCGCCGGACAGGTTGATCACCACGTTGGCGCCGCCCTTGAGCGCCGGCTCGATCCACAGCATGCCCAGGCCAGTGTTGCTGAAGATCTCGCCGGACATGCGTGCACGGCTTTCCCATACCGGGTTCTTGAACTTGAGCATCAGCTGGTCGCGCCAGCCATAGTTGGTACCCTTCAAGGCGGCCAGGTGCTGCCCGTCCAGGCCCGGTGTCATCTGGATCTTGGCCAGTGCACGCAGCGGCACGGCCATGACCAGATAGTCAGCCTGATAGCCGACGCCGCCGACCTTGACGGTGACACCGTCCTTGTCCTGGACGATGGCGGTGACCGGCGAGCTGGTCTTGATGGTTTTCAGCTGCTTGACGAAGGCCTGGGCCAACACCGGGCTGCCACCAGGCAGGCGCGCGGCGCGCAGATCACGGTCGCTGACATTGCGGTAGACCCGGCCTTGCTGGGCGAAGTACAGCAACGACAGACGCGACGGTTCGTCATAACGGGTGCGGATCTGCTGGTTGACCAACTGACGGGCGGTGGCTGGCAGTTGCAGCTTGTCGAGCCAGGTGGACACGTTCATCTGGTCGAGGGCGAACAGGGTGCTGTTTGCCGCAGGATTGAGCGGGTCTTCGATGGAGCGGGCCAGGTCGTCGAGGGTTTTCTCGTAGCGCTTGAGCGCTTCGGCAGTGGCCGGCTGCTTGGCCGCGAGATCGGTGGCGCTGAAATATTCACCATCGATCAGGTAGCCGGGGTTGCGCACGAACTCCGGGGCCGGCAGGGTGGCGACCTTGAACTGCTCCAGATACTGGTTGAGCACCGGCTGGGTCTTGCTGTTGCCGACCCACTCGCTGGTGGCCAGGCCCGAACGTCCGCCCATGCCCGACTTGGCTTCCAGCAGGGTCACCTGCCAGCCCTTGCTCTGCAGCTCGTAGGCCGCGGTCAGGCCCGCCAGGCCACCACCGACGACGATTGCCGTCTTGTCCTTGGCCAGCGCGACGCCGCTGGTCACCCCGATCAATACCAACGCGCACAGGCGCACCCAAGCAGCAGCCATGATGGCGAACTCCGGTTAGAGAAGCGATAGAAGAGACGGGGAGCAATGCCCCGGGAGAGATGCGTTAAGAATACGTCACCTCTGCCCACCCTGCCACCGCAGTGACATCAAGTGCCTTTGGCAACTGGTAATTTTGTCAGTTGTGCCTCACGCCACTGCGAAAGCAAGCTGCAATCAGGCCAACACCCCAATGGACAAGATCGTGCCTTGCATAGCGCCATTCGACCTCATCGTCGCACCACCCCAAGTGAAACTGAACTGGAACACCACGTCAGCCTGGAGCATGCGTACCCAAGGTCAGGTAGAAATCGAGGACTACGTGACCGACGAATGGCAGATGGCCAAGGAATTGACCCTGCTAGGTGAATGCGACGTTGCGATCGATTTCGGTCGCATCGTGCATGACCTGTCGTTCGAACTGGACATCTGCAGATTCGGCAGGGGCATCAGCCAAGCGTACTGGCTCGAACTCTACGACGGCGAGAGCTTGTTTGTACGCGGCCCCGACCAATACGGCCGCCACGTACACACGCTGGACCGCCCTGTCCTGAGACTGACCATCTGTACATGGCAACGATCCATCGTGCGCCTGCGTGACCTGCAATGGTCGCAGGTCCTGCTTCAATGAGGTAGCAGGCGCCCAACGGTTGTCCTGCCCCCCGGCATTGCTTAGGCTTACGCGGTCAAACCGAGCCGTAACGCCAGGAGAAGTGCCCATGGGCCTCAACGATCAGTGGATGCAGCGTGACCTGAAGGTCCTTTGGCACCCCTGCACCCAGATGAAAGACCACGAACAGCTGCCGCTGATTCCGATCAAGCGCGGCGAGGGCGTGTGGCTGGAGGACTTCGAGGGCAAGCGCTACCTGGACGCCGTCAGCTCATGGTGGGTCAACGCTTTCGGTCATGCCAACCCGCGCATCAACCAGCGCATCAAGGATCAGGTCGACCAGCTCGAACATGTGATCCTCGCCGGCTTCAGCCACCAGCCGGTGATCGAGCTGTCCGAACGCCTGGTGGCGATCACCCCGGCCGGCCTGGAGCGGGTGTTCTACGGCGACAATGGTTCGTCGTGCATCGAAGTGGCGCTGAAGATGAGCTTCCATTACTGGCAGAACACCGGCAAACCGCAGAAGAAGCGCTTCGTCACCCTGACCAACAGCTACCATGGCGAGACCATCGCCGCGATGTCGGTGGGCGACGTGCCGCTGTTTACCGAAACCTACAAGGCGTTGCTGCTGGACACCATCAAGGTGCCAAGCCCGGACTGCTACCTGCGCCCGGAAGGCATGGGCTGGGAAGAGCACTCGCGGAACATGTTCGCGGCCATGGAGCAGACCCTGGCCGAACATCACGCCAGCATCGCCGCGGTGATCGTCGAGCCACTGATCCAGGGCGCCGGCGGCATGCGCATGTACCATCCGGTGTACCTCAAGCTGCTGCGCGAGGCCTGCGACCGTTACGACGTGCACCTGATCCACGATGAGATCGCCGTCGGCTTCGGCCGCACCGGCACGATGTTCGCCTGTGAGCAGGCCGGCATCACCCCGGACTTCCTGTGCCTGTCCAAGGCCCTGACCGGCGGCTACCTGCCGCTGGCCGCCTGCCTGACCACCGACAAGGTCTACCAGGCCTTCTACGACGACTACCCGACCCTGCGCGCCTTCCTGCACTCGCACAGCTACACCGGCAATCCGCTGGCCTGCGCCGCGGCCCTGGCCACTTTGGACATCTTCGAGCAGGACAACGTGATCGAGGCCAACAAGGCCTTGTCGGCGCGCATGGCCAGCGCCACCGCGCACCTGGCCGACCATGCCCACGTCGCCGAAATCCGCCAGACCGGCATGGTCCTGGCCATCGAGATGGTCCAGGACAAGGCCACCAAGGCCGCCTACCCCTGGCAGGAACGCCGCGGCCTGAAAGTCTTCGAGCACGCCCTGAGCCGTGGCGCGCTGTTGCGCCCGCTGGGCAGCGTGGTGTATTTCCTGCCGCCTTACGTGATCACACCCGAACAGATCGACTTCCTGGCCGAGGTGGCCAGCGAAGGGATCGATATCGCCACCCGCGACAAGGTGAGCGTCGCCGTGCCGGCCGACTTCCATCCGGATTTCCGCGATCCGGGCTAACCCCAGACCAACCCGAAACCTGTAGGAGCCGGCTCATCCGTTCCTACAGGATCTGCGTCAGCCTTTTTCCAGAGCAAGCCCATGAGACTCTCCCGCTTCTTCATCGACGCCCCACTGGGCCTTGGCGAGCACGAGCTCCCCGAAGCCCAGGCCCACTACATTGGCCGCGTGCTGCGCATGGCCGCTGGCGACGCCGTGCAGCTGTTCGACGGCAGCGGCCAGGAATACATCGGCCAACTGCTCGAAGTCGGCAAGAAAACCGTGCGCGTCAGCCTCGACCAGGCCCTCCCCGGCCAGGCCGACTCGCCTTTGCACATCCACCTCGGCCAGGGCCTGTCCCGTGGCGAGCGCATGGACTGGGCAATCCAGAAAGCCACCGAGCTGGGTGTCAATGAAATCACCCCGATCGTCAGCGAACGCTGCGAAGTACGCCTGAAGGACGAACGCGCCGACAAGCGCCTGGCCCACTGGCGCCAGGTGGCTGTCAGTGCCTGCGAGCAGTGCGGGCGCTCGACATTGCCGTTGATCCACCCGCCCGTGACCCTGGCCGAGTGGCTGAAAAGCACCGAAGCCGACCTCAAGCTGGTGCTGCACCCGGTGGCCGAGCCACTGACCAGCCATGCCAAACCGGCCAGGCTGGCCTTCCTGATCGGCCCCGAGGGCGGCCTGAGCGAAGCGGAGGTCGAGCAGGCCAAGGCCGCCGGCTGCCACGCCGCCCGCCTCGGCCCTCGCGTGCTGCGCACCGAAACCGCGCCTGTGGTGGCCCTGTCGGTGGCACAGCAACTGTGGGGCGATTTCTAACGCACGTAGAAGAACACCGCGACGAAGTGCATCAGGCTGCCGGCAATCACGAACAGGTGCCAGATGCCATGCCAATGGCGGAATCGGCTGTCAAAGGCGAAGAAGATGATGCCGACGGTGTAGAACACACCGCCGGCCGCCAGCCAGGCGAAGCCGGCGGCACCCAGGCTGTGCAGCAGCGGTTTCACCGCCACCAGTACGATCCAGCCCATCAGCGCATAGATGACGATCGACAGGATCCGCGCCTCCGAGCGCGGCTTGATCTCCTGCAACATCCCAATCAGCGCCAACCCCCAGACCACCCCGAACAGGCTCCAGCCCCAGGGACCGCGCAGGCTGACCAGGCAGAACGGCGTGTAGCTGCCGGCAATCAACAGGTAGATCGACAGGTGGTCGAGCTTGCGCATGACCCGCTTCGCCCGCCCGCGGGTGCTGTGGTAGAGGGTGGAGATGCTGTAGAGCAACAGCAGGGTGAAACCGTAGATGGAGAAACTGACGATCTTCCAGGGATCGCCCTGCAGGCCCGCCACGACGATCAGCCAGCTCGCGCCGATGCAGGCCAGTACCGCGCCGACCAGGTGGGTCCAGGCGTTGAAGCGTTCACCGTAATACATGCAAGCACAGACCTCCCGCAGCAGTCAGGGTTCCTGAGCCCCGCGACAGGGCCCGCGTAACCACTATCCTAGCCAGCTAGAGATTGCAGATCAGCGTCACGCACCAATCTTTCCAGCCCGGCCAGGTCCGGCACCCGCGCCACCTGCTCGCCCACCTGCACTGCCGCCAGCTCCAGCGCGGCCAGTGGCACATCAACATAGTTCAACTGGCTGTCGAGCTTGCACGAGCGCGGAATACCCTGCAGCAGCAACGCCAGGAAGCGCAGGCCGGTATCCCCCAGTGCATTGAGCACCACCACCCGTGCCCGCTCGCCGCAGGTGGTCTGCCCGCCACAGGCCGCCTCGAAACCGATCAACGGCAGGCGCTGCTGGCGCCAGTCCACCCAGCCCAGGTGCCAGGCCGGCTCTCCTGGCTCGCAGGCGATGGCGCGATGACCAATCAATTCGGCCACCGCCACGTTGGGCAGTACCAGGGTGCGGTCGCCCAAGGGCAACAGCAGGCCGGTGAGGCTGCTGCGCTGGCCGGCGATATGTTCAAGCATGGGGTTGGCTCCAGTGGGCGATGCTCTGCAACAGGACCGACTCCTGGTAAGGCTTGCCGAGGTATTCGTTGACACCGATGGCCATGGCGCGGTCGCGGTGCTTCTGCCCGGTGCGCGAGGTGATCATGATGATCGGCAACTGCGCCAGGCGCTGGTCGCGGCGGATGCGCGTGGCCACCTCGAAACCATCCATGCGCGGCATCTCGATATCCAGCAGCAACACGTCCGGGCGGTGCTCTTCGAGCAGCGCCATGGCATCCACCCCGTCCTTGGCGGTCAGCACGCTCATGCCGTGGCGTTCGAGCAGGCGGCTGGTGACCTTGCGCACGGTCACCGAGTCGTCCACCACCATCACCAGCAGTGGCCGACGCGGCACGGGCCCCGTCAGCAGATGCTGCCCCTGCGCCACGCCCGGTAGGCGCGCCAGGCGTCGCTGCTGGCCGCGCAACTGGCCGAGCAGGTCGAGAATCAGCACCACCCGCCCGTCGCCGAGCAGGGTGGCACCGGACAGCCCCGGCACCGCCGCGAACTGCGGGCCCAGGCTCTTGACCACGATCTCGCGGCTGGGCGACAGGCTGTCGACCTGGATCGCGAACGATTGTTCGTGGGAATGGGTGAGCAGCACCGGCAGCGGTACGCTCTGGCCCAGCAGGTTGGGCTGCGTGCCCTCCTGCAACAGTTCGCCGAGGTAACGCAGTGCGTAGTCATGCCCGGCATAGCTGTAGCGTGGCGGGTCAAGCCGGTAGCAGGCCTCCAGCTCCGCTGGCGGCACGCGCACGATGCCCTCGATGGTGTTCAGCCCAATTGCGTATTGCTCATCCTCCACATGCACCATCAGCGCCCGGTTCACCGACACCGTGAACGGCAGGCGGATCAAGAAGCGCGCACCCTTGCCGGGGCTGGACTCGATGCTCATCGAACCGCCCAGTTGCTTGACCTCTTCATGGACCACGTCCATGCCCAGGCCGCGCCCGGAGATCTGGGTGATCTTCTCGGCCGTGGAAAACCCCGGGCGCAGGATGAACTGCAGGATCTCGTGGTCGCTCAGACGCGCCTGAGGATCGAGCAGGCCGCGTTTGATCGCCTTGTTACGCACCGCCTCCAGCGGCACCCCGGCGCCGTCGTCGCTCATCTCGATGACGATGTCGGCGCCTTCGTGCAGCAGGTTCAGGTGGATGGTGCCCTGCTCCGGCTTGTCGGCCGCCAGGCGCGCCTCGCGGGCTTCCAGGCCATGGTCGACGGCATTGCGCAGCATGTGCTCCAGCGGCGCGACCATGCGTTCGAGCACACTGCGGTCCAGCTCGCCCTCGGCATTGCCGACCACCAGTTCGACCTGCTTGCCCAGTTCGCTGGCCACCTGCCGCACCACCCGCTGCAAACGCGGCACCAGGCGCTCGAACGGCACCATCAAGGTGGCGGTCAGCCCCTCTTGCAACTGGCTGTTTACCCGCGCCTGCTGCTGCAACAGGCTATGCGCCTCCTGGGCCCGCTGCAGCAGGGTTTCCTTGAGGTCGAGCAGGTCCGAGGTGGACTCGAACAACGCCCGCGACAATTGCTGCAACTGCGAATGGCGGTCCATCTCAAGTGGGTCGAAGTCGTCGTAGGCATCACCCTCGAACTGGTGCCGGCTCGAGATCCGCCCCTGGGTCTCGATATCCAGGCGCAACAGCTGGTCGCGCATGCGCTCCAGCGTGGTCTCCATCTCGTTGAGGGCGAACTGCGCATCGTTGACCTGCTGCTCGATGCGCCCGCGGATCACCGAATGCTCACCGGCCAGGTTGCCCAGGTCGTCCAGCAGTTCGGCATCGACCTTGACCATGTCCCCGGCTCGCTCGGGGGCGATAGCCGGAGCTTCGGCCGGGGCGGGCTCGGCCTGGGGCTGCCCGGCGGCGCTGTCGGTCAGCGCGGCACTGGAGAAGTTGCGGATATAGTCGATCAGCGCCGTCGCCGCATGCAGGGGCTCGCCCAGGCGCGCCGCGTCGAGCATGTGCGCCAGGCGGTCATGGCAGTTCTGCAGCAGGCTGAACAAGGCCGGCGTCGACGGCAGCCGTACGGCCGCCAGCAGCTCGTAGAGAAATTCCAGCTCATGGGCCAGGTCGCCGATGGCGGCGATCTCGACCATGCGCGCCCCACCCTTGAGGGTGTGCAGGTCGCGCAACAGGTTCTCCACCTCGACCGTGTTGCGCGGGTCGGCCTGCCAGCGCGCCAGGGACTGGGCCGCGCTTTCGAGGATATCGGAACTCTCCTCGAGAAAAACTTCCAGCAGTTCCTTGTCGCCTTCGCTTTCCTGCGTGTCGTCCTGCGCCTCGACCGGGCCAGGTGGCGGAGCGTTGTGGCGGAAATCGCGCAGCTCACCCAGCAACTCCACCGCCGACAGCGGTGACTGGCCCTCGTGCAAGCTGCGCAGCATCCCGGCCAGGGCGTCATGGCTGCGTGCGAGCAGCTCGAACAGCCCCGGGCTTGCCCCGATCCGCCGGTCCACCAACCCTTCGTAGAGCAGCGCGAGCTCCTGGGCAAGCACTTCGATGGCACCGATCGCAGCCATCTGCGCGCCGCCCTTGAGGGTCAGCACATCATGTTGCAACGCAGACAGCGGTGACAGGCTTTCGGGATCGTCCTTCCATTGCCGCAGCGCCTGGTCGGCGCCCTCGAGAATATCGGCGGCTTCCTCGAGGAACAGTTCGACGACCGCGGGGTCCGGTAGCTGACCTGCGATAGGCAGCGTTGTCGCGCCAGCTGCGCCGACCAGCCCCAGGGCCGCCGGGTCGAGGGCATCATCAAGCAAGCCGTGCAAGGCGGCCAGGCAATCGGGGCGTGCTGTCGGATCCTGCCCGGCGGCTATTTCGTCGAACAGGTCGAACAGCGCTTCGTGCGCCTGCCGGGCGATGGCGAAGAAACGCGGCGTCACCGCCAGGCTGCCCTCTTCGACCGCGCCATACAGGTCGAGCAGCCCTTCGCAGACTTCATCCACCTGCCACAGCTCGGCCTGGTGCGCGCCATGGCTGAGGGTGGTCATTTCCTCGAGCAGCAGGTGCAGCTCATGATGCTGCGTTGCGTCGGCCTGCCAGTTGGCCAGCCGCGCCTCGGCGTCGAGCAGGATATCCATGCCCAGGGTCAGGAAAGTGGCCGTCAGTTGCGGGTCACGCCGGGCCCGGCGTGCCGGGTGCGCCTCGGCCTGGTGCCTGGCCAGCCTGGCATCGACCGTTTGCCCGACCTGCTCGATCAACGCCGCAGCCCCCGGAATGGCAGCCAATGGCGTGCTGTCCAGCTGGGCCAGCCCCAGGTGGAACAGCGCACGCGCAGCCTCCAGCAGCTCGATCTCGGCCTGCTGCAAAGGCAGGTGGTGACCTTTGTACTCGCGCACCAGGCGGTCGAGCGCGGTGGCCAGTTCCGCCACCGGCATCACGCCGGCCATGGCGGCGCTGCCCTTGAGGGTGTGCAAGGCGCGTTGCAGGCTGTCGCTGACCACTGAGCCTTGAGCATCAGCCACCTGCAGGAAAGCATCGAGCCCGGCCAGGTGCCCTTGGGCCTCGTTACGGAAAATCTCCAGCAACTGCGGATCGAGACCGTCGATGCTGGCACTGGCCGGCGTGTCGTTGAGCGCCAGCGCATGCAGATGCCCGGCCAGTTGCTCGATCTCCGCAGTGGGCGGCAGTTGGCTGGCGGCGAAGTCGGCGAGCAGGTCGGGCAGGCGCACGAAGACCTGCTGCAAAGCCACCAGGCCTTCGGCGCTCAGCGTGATACGCCCCTCCAACACCCGGTTCAGCAGGTGCTCGGCGCCCCAGGCAAGTTCCGCCACGGCCTCTGCGTGGACCATCCGCCCGCTGCCCTTGAGCGTATGCAGCGCACGACGCACCTCGATCAGTGAATCACGCAAACCGTTGTCGGCACGCCAACGCAGCCATTGCCGCTCGATTTCAGGCAACAGTTCGCCGGCCTCTTCGAGAAACACCTCGCGCAACTCGTCATCGATACCGTCCGCCATCCGGGAGGCAGCCAAGGGACGTTCAAGGCGTGGGCATTGCACGCCCAGGGCGGTCAGGCTGGCGTGGGCCATGTCGATGAAACGCTGGGCATCGGCCAGCGGGTCAGCCACCCGCCACTGCAACCAGGCCTCGCCGGCGCACAAGGCATCGGCCAGATGGGCCAGCTCATCGGGCAGCGGCTCGTCCTCCACATGGACCAGCCAGCCCTGCACATATCCCGCACACCCACCGAACACTTCGGCGGCAGCCGGCAGCATCAGCATCGCCAACGCCCCGCGCACCTGCTGCAGCAGACCGGGCAAGGCCTGCAGGCGCTGACGCGACCAGTCCGACTCCAGGCAGTCGCCGATCAGGTCCTTGGCCTGCTGCAGCACATTGAGCGACTCGTTGAGTACCAGCTGGCGAATCTCGGCAAGGTCAGAACCAGGCAGATTGCCTGGCGAGGTCTCCTCCAGCGGGCCAACCATGCCGTTGAGGGTCGCCTCGACGTACAACAGCGCCCCGGCGACATCCATCAACAGCGCCTCGTCGACCGCGCCGTCCTTCTCGACCTGCGCCTGCAGCGCCAGCACCTGGTCGATGATCACGCGTCGTGGCTGCTGGAAACCCAGCACTGCCAGAGTGTCGGCGACATGGCGCAGGGGCGGCAGCAACGTCTCCAGCGGTTCGCGTGGCGGATGCTCGCCACTGACGAAGGGGTCGAGACGGTCCTTGATGCGCATCAGGTCATCGCACAGCGCCATCACCACCGAACGCAGCGCGTCGCGCCCAGGGCCGGCCTGCATGTGTTCACGCCAGCTCCCCAGGGAAAGGTCGAGGTTGGCCAGGTCCGCCGCGCCAGCCAGACGCTGCCCGAGGTCGCCCAGCAGGCTGCCTTGGGCCAGGGGTTCGGCACCGCGGCAGACGCGCAGCTGGTTGAGCAGGGGCATGACCACCAATGGCAGGTCGTGGCGTGCCCCGCGCAAGCGATCCAGGTAGGGCGGCAATTGCTCGAGCCCCCGGAACAGCGCGCCCAGGCAGTCGCCACGGGGGCTCACCTGACCCTCGGCCATGGCCCGCCCAAGCAGTTCCAGTTCCTCGGCCAGGCGCGTCGCGCCCGGCAACTCGAGCAGGTGCAGGCAACCGTGCACCTGGTGCAGGTTGTCGACGAAGAACGCCAGCATCGACAGGTCGCCCGGATCTGCCGAGAAACGCTCCAGGGCCTGGCGCGCTTGCGCCAGGCAATCAAGGATGGGGGCCTTGATCCAGGCCAGGGCCACCGTGTCGTGGCGCTCGCCGGCCGTTCTGGCCGGGCCGGCCATGCTTGCCCCGCTCACGACCGCTCCACCGGTTTGGGCAGGGTGAAACCGGATACCGAACGGCGCATCTCGCTGGCCATGCGTGCCAGGTGGCGGATGCTGTCGGCCGTCGCGCCGGAGCCGGCGGAGGTCTGCGCGGTGATCTGCTGGATCACCGCCATGGTGTGGGAAATCTGCCCGGCAGACGACGTCTGCAATTGAGCGGCATCGGAGATGCTGTGAATAAGGTCGGCCATCGTCTGCGATACGCCTTCGATCTCTGCCAGGGCCACGCCGGCGTCCTGGGCCAGGCGCGCGCCGCGCACCACTTCGGCGGTGGTCTGCTCCATGGAGATCACAGCCTCGTTGGTGTCGGCCTGGATGGTGCGCACCAACGCCTCGATCTGCCGGGTTGCCGAGGACGAGCGCTCAGCCAGGCGCTGCACTTCGTCGGCGACCACGGCAAAGCCGCGGCCGGCCTCGCCGGCGAGCGATGCCTGGATGGCCGCGTTGAGGGCGAGGATGTTGGTCTGCTCGGCAATGTCGTCGATCAGGCTGACGATATCGCCGATCTCCTGGGAGGACTCACCCAGGCGCTTGATCCGCTTGGCGGTGTCCTGAATCTGTTCACGGATGTTGTCCATGCCGTGGATGGTGTTATGCACCACCTCGTTGCCCTTGTTGGCGATGGCCACCGAGCGCTCGGCCACCTTGGCCGATTCATAGGCATGCGCGGAAACCCGGTCGATCGACTCGACCATGTCGCCCACCGCCTCGGACGCCTCGCTGATCTGCTCGGCCTGGTGCTCGGAAGCCTTGGCCAGTTGGCGGGCGGTGTTCTGGGTGTCCTGCACCGCAGCGGCGACCTGCTCGGCACTGTGGTTGATGGTGGCCACCAGGTCGCGCAGTTGGTCCACCGAGAAGTTGATCGAATCGGCAATGGCCCCGGTGAAGTCCTCCGTCACCGAGACGGTGACGGTCAGGTCGCCGTCGGCCAGTTCCTCGATCTCGTCGAGCAGGCGCATGATCGCCTGCTGGTTGCGCTCGTTCTTCTCGGCGGTCTCGCGGAGCTGGCGGTGGGTGGCGCGTACCATCACCAGGCCGATAAGGATGATCGAAGCCAGTGCCAGCAGGCCGAGCACGTAGCCACCTACGGTGTCGAGGGTACGCCCGCCAGCCAGGTTCTCGAAGCCGTTGGCCAGGTGCGAGGCCTCGTCGAGCAGGGTCTGCGACAGGCTGAAAATGTTGCCGGCAGCCTCGCGCACGCGGAACAGCTCGGGCGAAGTCTCGAGAATTTCGTCCACCGAGCCCGAGACGAACTGGAACAGTTCGGCGATCTCGGCCAGCCGTGCCCGGGCATCGGCATCCTCGACGCGGGTGACCTGAATCGCCGGGTTGCCGGCGAGCATGCCCTCGAGCACCTGGCCGAAGCGGCTGGCGTCGCGGCCAAAGGCATCGGCGGCCTGCACCGAGGTCTCGTCACCGGCGAGCACGGTGTTGACCGAGCCGAGAATGCGCTCGGCCAGCAGCAATTGGCGCTGGGCCACGGCCACCTGATTGGCCGGCGCACCGCTCTGCAGCAGGATTTCCACCACTTTCTCGTATTCGACCTGCAACTGCGGAACGGTCTCGGCCAGGGTGGCCGCGACCTGATGCAGCGACAGCACGGTCTGTTCGCTGGCAAGAATGGTGTCAGTGTTCTTACGCAGGTTTTCCCAGTCCTGGCGTACCGCGTCCATTTCATCGCGCACCGCCACGGGCGCTGCGGGCAGGCCGGTGGTCTTGTCACCTTCGCGCAGGTAGCTCCAGCGCCGCTCGAAGTCGTTGCGCGCATCGCTGAGCAGTCTGAACGCCAGCGCCTTGCCCGCTGCCGCCTCGGTGGCGTTCTTGGCAATGCGCTGGGACAGCACGCGCAGCTCGCCGGCGTGGCCGATGTACTGCTTGTCGTGGTTGGCCTGGGTGTTGAGGTAGGCGAAGTTGGCGAACAACAGGACGATCGACAGGATCAGCACCACGAACAGCACGGTGATCTGCGCGGTGCTGCGCGGGCGTTGGGCCACGGCAGCGGGCGAGACGCCGGCTGCGGCAACGGTGGGTCCTGGCTTGTTCACGTCGAAAGTCCTCTACAACGCCACATCGAGAAAGCCCGGCGCCTGGGCCAGGGCGAACGGGCTGAAGATCGCCCAATTGCGCTCACGGGGAAAATGGCCCTGCACGAAGGGCGCGGCCGCACGGATCAACGGTTGCGGCGGTGACAACTCGAGGCTGCTCAGGGCGAAGTGCTGCAGGCCGACCACTTCGTCCACCAGCAGCCCGGCGAACAGCTCTTCATGATCCAGCACCAGCACCCGCCGTTGCTTGCCCGCTGCAGCCGGACCAAGGCCAAAGAACGCACACAGGTCCATCACCGGCAGCAGCCGCCCTCGCAGGTTGGCCACCCCACGCACCCAGGGCTGCACACCCGGCACCCGGCTACCGCGGGGTTCGCGCAGCACTTCAGCAACTTCACCCATGGGCGCGACGAACCACTGCCCGGCAACACGAAAGCCGATGCCGCTCCATTGTTGCAGGCGGATGTCCTGCGGTGGCTGGTCAGCCACCAGCAGGCGGCAGCGCCGGTCGATGTCCAGCAGCAGCTCGAAGGCGGTCAGCGACGCGCCCTGGGGCCGGGTGGTCAAGCCTGCAGCACTTCTTTGAGCTTGGCGATCAGCGCGTCTTCTTCCACAGGTTTGGTCAGGAAGTCGCGGGCGCCCTGGCGCTGGGCCCAGATCCGATCGGTTTCCTGGTCCTTGGTGGTGACCACGATCACCGGGATGGCGCTGGTTTCCGGGTCCTTGCTCAACTGGCGGGTGGCCTGGAAACCGTTCATGCCGGGCATGACGATGTCCATCAGCACCGCGTCAGGCTTCTCCTGGCGCGCCAGGGCCACGCCGTCGGCGCCGTTGTCGGCCTTGAGCACCCCATAGCCGTGCTTCTCCAGCCATTCGGTCAATCTGTACATCTCTGTCGGCGAGTCGTCGACAATCAGAACTCGGGCCATGCTGTTTCCCCATCAGGAAATAGAGACGCCGCCTTGCGTGGGCGCGTCAGGGTGCGTGTGGATCCTGCGCGGCGAAGCCGGGCACGCAGGCACGGATCGCGTCGAGCAGTTCTTCCTTGCTGAAAGGTTTGGTCAGGAACTGGTCGGAACCGACCACCCGGCCGCGGGCCTTGTCGAACAGGCCGTCGCGGGAAGAGAGCAGGATCACCGGGGTGTCCTTGAACTCGCTGTTGTGCTTGATGATGGCGCAGGTCTGGTAGCCGTCGAGGCGCGGCATCAGCACGTCGACGAAGATGACCCGCGGTTTATGGTCGACGATCTTGGCCAGGGCGTCGAAGCCGTCACTGGCGGTGATCACCTCACAGCCTGCCTCGCCGAGCAACATCTGCGCGGTGCGGCGGATCGTGCGGGAATCGTCGATCACCATCACCTTCAGGGGTTGTTCCATAGTTGCGCTTCTGCCTGGGAGCGAATTCGCCAAAAGGCCGTGCAGGCCATGTGCCTGGCCTTTTTAGCACACTCCCGAAGGCCATTCCATCCGCCCGCCCCTTGACCGTGGGCGCGCCCGGCGCCACCCTGAGCCACTTTTTCTTTCGTGCCATGCGGCCAAGCGCCGCCAAGAGGAACTACCCCATGAGCGTTCGCCTCGGGATTGTCATGGACCCCATCGCGTCCATCTCCTACAAAAAGGACAGCTCGCTGGCCATGCTGCTGGCCGCCCAGGCCCGCGGCTGGAGCCTGTTCTACATGGAGCAGCGCGACCTTTACCAGGGCCAGGGCAAGGCGCGCGCGCGCATGCGCCCGCTCAAGGTATTCGCCGACCCGGCCCGCTGGTTCGAACTGGGCGAGGAGCAGGACAGCACCCTGGCCGAGCTGGACGTGATCCTGATGCGCAAGGACCCGCCCTTCGACATGGAGTTCGTCTACAGCACCTACCTGCTGGAACAGGCCGAGGCCGAAGGCGTGCTGGTGGTCAACAAGCCGCAGAGCCTGCGCGACTGCAACGAGAAGCTGTTCGCTACGCTGTTCCCGCAGTGCACGCCCCCCACCCTGGTCAGCCGCCGCCCCGACATCATCCGCGAGTTCGCCGCCGAGCATGGTGATGTGATTCTCAAGCCGCTGGATGGCATGGGTGGCACTTCGATCTTCCGTCACCGGGTCGGCGACCCCAACCTGTCGGTGATCCTCGAGACCCTGACCGCGCTCGGCGCCCAGCAGATCATGGCCCAGGCCTACCTGCCGGCGATCAAGGACGGCGACAAGCGCATCCTGATGATCGACGGCGAGCCGGTGGACTACTGCCTGGCGCGCATCCCGGCCAGCGGCGAGACCCGCGGCAACCTGGCCGCCGGTGGTCGCGGCGAAGCCCGCCCGTTGAGCGAGCGTGATCGCTGGATCGCCGCCCAGGTCGGCCCGACCTTGCGTGAAAAGGGCCTGCTGTTCGTCGGCCTGGACGTGATCGGCGACTACCTCACCGAAATCAACGTCACCAGCCCGACCTGCATCCGCGAGATCGACGCCGCTTTCAACACCAATATCGGCGGGCAATTGATGGACGCCATTGATCGCAAGCTTCAGGCGCGCTGACCGAGGACACGTGGCAACACCGCGCAGTGGGGTATGATGCCGGTCCTTTTCGACTGAGCTGCTGCCCCGCCGAGGCTCTGTACGAAAAGTCTTGAGACGCAGGTCAGGCAAGGCGAAAACAGCCGAGGAAGCGCAGTGTACTGAAGTACATGAGCATTCCGAGGCTGTTTTCAACGCAGCATGAACAAGTATCAAGGCTTTTCGTACAGAGCCTAGCGGTTGCTGGATACCCGATGACGCTCCCCGCTGACATCCCACCCGACCTGCTGCCACCGCGCGTCCGCCCGGTGGACCGGCTCGGTTTCACCCTGTTCCTGGCCGCCCTGGTGCACCTGGCGCTGATCCTGGGCGTGGGTTTCACCGTGGTCAAACCGGCCGAGATTCGTCACGCCATGGACATCACCCTGGCCACCTTCAAGAGCGAGAAAGCGCCCGAGAAGGCCGACTTCCAGGCCCAGGACAACCAGCAGGGCAGCGGCACCCTGGACAAGAAAGCGGTGCCCAAGACCACCGAGGTCGCGCCGTTCCAGGACAGCAAGATCAACAAGATCACCCCGCCCCCGGCGGCGAAACCGCAAACACCCCCGGCACCGGCCAAGGCCGTGGTCGCCACCCAGGCGCCGAAGCCGCAGAAAGTCGAGCCCAAGCCGAAGGAAAGCAAGCCGCAACCCCAGCCCCAGGCCAAGGTTCCGGACTTCGACAGCTCGCAGCTGTCCAGCCAGATCGCCAGCCTCGAGGCCGAGCTGTCCCAGGAACAGCAGCTCTACGCCAAGCGCCCGCGCATCCACCGCCTGAACGCCGCCTCGACCCTGCGCGACAAGGGCGCCTGGTACAAGGAAGAGTGGCGCAAGAAGGTCGAGCGCATCGGCAACCTCAACTACCCCGAAGAAGCCCGGCGCCAGCAGATGTACGGCAGCCTGCGGATGATGGTGTCGATCAACCGCGACGGCTCGCTGTATGAGGTGCTGGTGCTGGAGTCCTCCGGCCAGCCAGTGCTGGACCAGGCCGCCCAGCGCATCGTGCGCCTGGCGGCGCCCTTCGCGCCGTTCACCGGGGACCTGGCGGAGTTCGACCGCCTGGAGATCATCCGTACCTGGCGCTTTGCCCGGGGTGACCGGCTGCAGAGCAACTGACATCAGGGCTTACCTGATGGCAAAACAATAGCCATTCTGTAATCATGCGCGCCTTTGGATCCAACTGAGAAAGGACTCTTCCATGGCGCGCCCCCCCTTCGCCCGCAATACCGCAGCCTTTGTCTTTGCCCTTGGCGCCCTCGCACTGCCCGCCGTGGCGTGCGCGGATGCCGCCGCCCTGACGCAGAAACTGATCGACGAAGTGGGCGAATACCACTACGACGAAACCCCGCAGCGCCTGGCCGCCATCAAGGCCCTGCTCGACCAGGGCGCCGATCCTGATGGCCAACCGGTGTTCCTGGCGGCCTCCTACAAGGCGACCGCACCTTTCGAGCTGTTCCTGCCGAAAGTGAACGTCAATGCCCCCGTTCAGGAAAACGGCGAAACCTTGCTGCTGCTGACCCTCAACCAGGCTGAGCAGCCGGCCTCCAAGGCCGACCTGGGCATGGTCAAGGCGCTGATCGCAGCAAAAGCCAATGTGAACGTGCAGGCCCAGGAAGACACGGCTTCGCCCCTCAACACCGCGGCGGAAAAGGGCTCGCCAGAGCTGGTCAAACTGCTGCTGGCCGCCGGCGCCGATGCCAAGGCCACCCTGGCCAACGACTTCACGCCCCTGACCGGCAAAGGCGCCTCGAACCTGGAGGTGATCAAGCTGCTGGTCGAGTCCGGCGCCAACCCGTACCAGGTGACAGGCGCGGGATCCACCCCTCTGCACTTTGTCTGCCAACGCCCCTATGAACTCAATGGCCAGCCGGACCCTCAGGCGAACCAGCGCATCGCACTGTTGCTGAAGAAGGGCAGCTCCATCGATGCCATTCACGAGCAGCAAGGCACCTTCCCGGTCGGCACGCCGCTCAAGGAAGCGCTGATGAGCAACAACCCAGACTGCGTCGCCGCCCTGATCAAAGCCGGCGCCAGCCCCCAGGCCCCGGTGTACCCGGCGAGCTACCTGGCGCAGTACCCGACCGCCAGGCAACAGACGATCAAGGCCTATGTACTGTCCCAGGCCGACGCCGAGCCGGATCTGTATCCCGCCGAGATCATCAAGCTGTTCAAGTGACTTCCCCAGGCACGGCGGTCCATACCCACTGCTGGAGGCCGCCTGCTCGAACAACCCGGACTGTGTTGCGGCACTGATCGCCGCAGGTGCCGACCCGGAGGCACCCGCCCATTCGCCGACCTACATGAAGAACTTCCCGGATACCGAGCAGGAAACGGTCAGGCAGTACATCCTGTCCCGTGCAGCGAAACCCCGCAGCCTGTACTCGCCCGGAGTGGTGAAGCTGTTCCAGTAACCCGCCGTGCCACTGACAAGGTGCCCCTGGCACCTTGTCAGCCTCGCCACCTGGCGCCACACTAGCGGTCATGAAGACCCTCGCCCCCAGCTACCTCAAGCACCAGTTCCTGATCGCTATGCCGCACATGGCCGATCCGAACTTTGCCCAGACCCTCACCTACATCGTCGAGCACAATGCCCACGGCGCCATGGGCCTGGTGGTCAACCGCCCGCAGGAGCTGAACCTGGCCGACATCCTCGAACAGTTGCGCCCGGACGATGAGCCGCCGGCCAGCACCCTGCACGTCCCGATCTACCAGGGCGGCCCGGTGCAGACCGACCGCGGCTTCGTGCTGCACAGCAACGACCGCAGCTACCAGGCCACGGTCGAACTGGAGGGCCTGTCGCTGTCCACCTCCCAGGACGTGCTGTTCGCCATCGCCGCTGGCGACGGTCCGCGCAAGAGCCTGATCACCCTGGGCTACGCGGGCTGGGAAGCCGGCCAGCTGGAGGCCGAGCTTGCCGACAACGCCTGGCTCAACTGCCCCTTCGACCCCGAGATCATCTTCGGCATGGCCAGCGACATGCGCCTGGGCGCCGCCGCCGCCAGCCTGGGGATCAACCTCAGCCTGCTGACCAGCCAGGCGGGCCACGCCTGATGGCCGAACTGCGCTTGCTGCTTGGCTTCGACTACGGCACCCGGCAGATCGGCGTGGCCGTCGGCCAGGTGATCACCGGCCAGGCCCGAGAACTGTGCACGCTCAAGGCGCAGAACGGTGTGCCGGACTGGAACCAGGTCGAGAAGCTGATCAAGGAATGGAAACCCGACGCCATCGTCGTCGGCCTGCCGCTGAACATGGACGGCACGCCCAGCGAGATGAGCGAGCGCGCCGAAAAATTCGCCCGCCGCCTGCACGGCCGCTACAACCTGCCGGTGCACACCCACGACGAACGTCTGACCACCTTCGAAGCCAAGGGCGAGCAGATGGCCCGTGGCGGCCGTCACGGCAGCTACCGCGACAATCCGGTCGACGCCATCGCCGCGGCCCTGCTGCTGCAAGGCTGGCTGGAGGCCAACACTTAAATCCGCTTTGCCGCCGGCGGCTTGCCGGCGCCCGCCTTCCGAGGAGCACGCAATGAGCCTACCCAATCCCGCCGACCTGATCCGGCAGATGGCCGTCGACCTTCGCGCCCACCTGGCCCGTCGCACGATCGCCGAGCCACGCTTCATCGGTATCCGCACCGGCGGCGTGTGGGTGGCCCAGGCCCTGCAGGCCGAGCTCGGCGACCAGAGCCCGCTGGGTACCCTGGACGTCTCCTTCTACCGTGACGATTTCAGCCAGAACGGCCTGCACCCGCAGGTGCGCCCCTCGGAGCTGCCTTTCGAGATCGAAGGCCAGCACCTGGTGCTGGTGGACGACGTGCTGATGAGCGGGCGTACCATCCGCGCCGCCCTCAACGAGCTGTTCGACTACGGCCGCCCGGCCAGCGTGACGCTGGTGTGCCTGCTCGACCTGGATGCCGGCGAACTGCCGATCCGCCCGAATGTACTTGGCGCCACCCTGTCCCTGGCCGCCCATGAACGGGTAAAATTGACCGGACCCACGCCGCTCGCCCTCGAGCGCCAGGACCTCGCTCCCGCATCCGCCCTTTAAGAGTCCCCTGCGATGACGCCATTCGACGCCAAGCGCCCGCTGCAGCTCAATGATCAGGGCCAGCTGCGCCACTTCCTCTCGCTCGACGGTTTGCCCCGCGAACTGCTGACCGAAATCCTCGATACCGCCGACTCGTTCCTCGAAGTCGGTGCCCGGGCAGTGAAGAAAGTCCCGCTGCTGCGCGGCAAGACCGTGTGCAACGTATTCTTCGAGAACTCCACCCGTACCCGCACCACCTTCGAGCTGGCCGCCCAGCGCCTGTCGGCGGACGTGATCAGCCTGAACGTGTCGACCTCCTCGACCAGCAAGGGCGAGACCCTGTTCGATACCCTGCGCAACCTGGAGGCCATGGCCGCCGACATGTTCGTCGTGCGCCACTCCGACTCCGGTGCCGCCCATTTCATCGCCGAGCACGTGTGCCCGGACGTGGCCGTGATCAACGGCGGTGACGGCCGCCACGCGCACCCGACCCAGGGCATGCTCGACATGCTCACCATCCGTCGGCACAAGGGCAGCTTCGAGAACCTGTCGGTGGCCATCGTCGGCGACATCCTGCACTCGCGCGTGGCCCGCTCGGACATGCTCGCGCTCAAGGCGCTGGGCTGCCCGGACATCCGCGTGATCGGCCCGAAGACGCTGATCCCGATCGGCATCGAGCAGTACGGCGTGAAGGTCTACACCGATCTTGCCGAGGGCCTCAAGGATGTCGACGTGGTGATCATGCTGCGCCTGCAGCGTGAGCGCATGGCCGGCGGCCTGCTGCCCAGCGAAGGCGAGTTCTACCGCCTGTTCGGCCTGACCACCGCACGCCTGGCCGGCGCCAAGCCCGACGCCATCGTCATGCACCCGGGTCCGATCAACCGGGGCGTGGAGATCGAGTCGGCGGTGGCCGACGGCAAGCACTCGGTGATCCTCAACCAGGTCACCTACGGCATCGCCGTGCGCATGGCCGTGCTGTCCATGGCCATGAGCGGGCAGAACGCGCAACGTCAATTCGAGCAGGAGAACGCCCAGTGACCCTAAGCATCATCGGCGCCCGGGTCATCGACCCTGCCAGCGGCCTGGACACCATCACCGACCTGCACCTCGATGGCGGGCGCATTGCCGCCATCGGCGCGGCCCCGGCGGGCTTCAACGCCAGCCGCACGATCCAGGCCGAAGGCCTGGTCGCCGCCCCCGGCCTGGTCGACCTCGGCGTCTCCCTGCGCGAACCGGGCTACAGCCGCAAGGGCAACATCGCCAGCGAAACCCGCGCCGCGGTCGCCGGCGGCGTCACCAGCCTGTGCTGCCCGCCGCAGACCAAGCCGGTACTGGACACCTCGGCGGTCGCCGAACTGATCCTCGACCGCGCCCGCGAAGCAGCCAACAGCAAGGTCTATCCGATCGGCGCCCTGACCAAAGGCCTGGAAGGCGAGCAACTGGCCGAACTGGTGGCCCTGCACGACACCGGCTGCGTGGCCTTCGGCAACGGCCTGAAAGAGATCCCCAACAACCGCACCCTGGCTCGCGCCCTGGAATACGCCGCAACCTTCGACCTGACCGTTGTGTTCCATTCCCAGGACCGCGACCTGGCCCAGGGCGGCCTCGCCCACGAGGGCCCAATGGCCAGCTTCCTCGGCCTGCCCGGCATCCCGGAAACCGCCGAAACCGTGGCCTTGGCCCGCAACCTGCTGCTGGTCGAGCAGAGCGGCGTGCGCGCCCACTTCACCCAGATCACCAGCGCCCGTGGCGCCCGGCTGATCGCCCAGGCCCAGCAACTGGGACTGCCGGTCACCGCCGATGTGGCGCTGTACCAGCTGATCCTCACCGACGAGGCGCTGCGCGACTTCTCAAGCCTTTACCACGTGCAACCACCTCTGCGCACCGCCGCCGACCGCGACGGCCTGCGAGAAGCCGTGAAATCCGGAGTGATCCAGGCGATTTCCAGCCATCACCAGCCCCACGAGCGCGATGCCAAGCTGGCGCCGTTCGGCGCCACCGAGCCAGGCATCAGCAGTGTCGAGCTGTTGCTGCCGCTGGCCATGACCCTGGTCGAAGATGGCCTGCTCGACCTGCCGACCCTGTTGGCGCGCCTGAGCAGCGGCCCGGCCAAGGCCATGCGCCTGCCGGCCGGCGAGCTGAAAGTCGGCGCCGCCGCCGATCTGGTGCTGTTCGACCCGAAAGCTTCGACCGTGGCCGGCGAAAACTGGTTCTCCCGCGGCGAGAACTGCCCGTTCATCGGCCACTGCCTGCCGGGCGCGGTACGTTATACCTTGGTCGATGGACACGTCTGCCACGAGGCCTGAGTAACGCCATCGCGGGGCAAGCCCGCTCCCACGAAGCCCCCTGGGGTCATTGTGTGGAGCAGGCCTGCCAGGCAATGCCTTGAAACAACCATTCATCCCTCTCGGTTGAAATCCTTCCCCCCTCCCCCCATATGAGTCTGCATCAGGCATTTTCGCCCCGCTGCGTGGAGACTCTCCCCTTGACTACCATCGTTTCTGTCCGCCGTAACGGCAAAGTCGTCATGGGCGGCGACGGCCAGGTTTCCCTCGGCAACACCGTGATGAAAGGCAACGCCAAGAAAGTGCGTCGCCTGTACAACGGCCAGGTCATCGCCGGCTTTGCCGGTGCCACCGCCGATGCCTTCACCCTGTTCGAGCGCTTCGAAGCCCAGCTGCAGAAACACTCCGGCCACCTGGTGCGTGCCGCCGTCGAGCTGGCCAAGGAATGGCGTACCGACCGCTCGCTGAGCCGCCTGGAAGCGATGCTGGCCGTGGCCAACAAGGATGCATCCCTGATCATCACCGGCAACGGCGACGTGGTCGAACCCGAGGACGGGCTGATCGCCATGGGTTCCGGCGGTGGCTATGCCCAGGCCGCGGCCCGCGCCCTGCTGAACAAGACCGACCTGTCGGCCCGCGAGATCACCGAGGCCGCCCTGAACATCGCCGGCGACATCTGCGTGTTCACCAACCACAACCTGACCATCGAGGAGCAGGACCTGGCCGAGTGAATCAGTTGTTTTGGCGTCCCGCTCGCAGCGGGACTTTTCCACACTGATCACTGTGCTTGAGGACCCCATACATCATGTCCATGACCCCACGCGAAATCGTCCACGAACTCAACCGCCACATCATCGGCCAGGACGACGCCAAGCGCGCCGTCGCCATTGCCCTGCGCAACCGCTGGCGGCGCATGCAGCTCCCCGCCGAGCTGCGTGCCGAAGTCACCCCCAAGAACATCCTGATGATCGGCCCCACCGGCGTGGGCAAGACCGAAATCGCCCGCCGCCTGGCCAAGCTGGCCAATGCGCCGTTCATCAAGGTCGAGGCGACCAAGTTCACCGAGGTCGGCTACGTTGGCCGTGATGTCGAGTCGATCATCCGCGACCTGGCCGACGCTGCGCTGAAGATGCTGCGCGAGCAGGAGATCGTCCGCGTGCGCCACCGCGCCGAGGACGCCGCCGAGGACCGCATCCTCGACGCCCTGCTGCCACAGGCGCGGGTCAGCAGCTTCAGCGAGGAAGCCCAGCAGAGCAGCAGCGACTCCAACACCCGCCAGCTGTTCCGCAAGCGCCTGCGCGAAGGCCAGCTGGACGACAAGGAAATCGAGATCGAGGTCGCCGAGAACATGGGCGTCGAAATCGCCGCGCCGCCCGGCATGGAGGAGATGACCAACCAGCTGCAGAGCCTGTTCGCCAACATGGGCAAGGGCAAGCGCAAGGCGCGCAAGCTCAAGGTCAAGGACGCGCTGAAGATGGTCCGCGACGAAGAAGCCGGGCGCCTGGTCAATGAGGAAGAGCTCAAGGCCAAGGCCCTGGAAGCGGTCGAGCAGCACGGTATCGTGTTCATCGACGAAATCGACAAGGTTGCCAAGCGTGGTAATGTTGGCGGTGCCGATGTGTCCCGTGAAGGCGTGCAGCGCGACCTGCTGCCGCTGATCGAAGGCTGCACCGTCAACACCAAGCTGGGCATGGTCAAGACCGACCACATCCTGTTCATCGCTTCCGGCGCGTTCCACCTGAGCAAGCCGAGCGACCTGGTGCCCGAGCTGCAAGGCCGCCTGCCGATCCGTGTCGAGCTCAAGGCGCTGACCCCGGAAGACTTCGAGCGCATCCTCAAGGAGCCGCACGCCTCGCTGACCGAGCAATACAGCGCCCTGCTCAAGACCGAGGGCCTGAACATCGAGTTCGCCGACGAGGGCCTCAAGCGCCTGGCCGAGATCGCCTACCAGGTCAACGAGAAGACCGAGAACATCGGTGCCCGCCGCCTGCACACCCTGCTCGAGCGCCTGCTCGAAGAGGTGTCGTTCAGCGCCGGTGACCTGGCCAGCGCCCACGACGAGACGCCGATCCACATCGACGCCGCCTACGTCAACAGCCACCTGGGTGAGCTGGCGCAGAACGAAGACCTGTCGCGTTACATCCTGTAAGACCGCAGGGGGCCGCCTTGCGGCCCCCTTGCACAATGCCTGGAATCACTCGAAGCTTGCAGCTTGAAGCCAAAGAGAGAGTCACCCATGGCCCGCCTGCCCACCGCCATCAACCTGCACAAAGCCTCCAAGACCCTCACCCTCACCTACGCCCCCGGCGAGGTCTACCACCTGCCCGCCGAGTTCCTGCGCGTGCACTCGCCCTCCGCCGAAGTCCAGGGCCACGGCAATCCCATCCTGCAATTCGGCAAGATCAACGTCGGCCTCAGCGGTCTGGAACCGGCCGGTCAATATGCACTGAAACTGACCTTCGACGACGGCCATGACTCAGGATTGTTCACCTGGGAATACCTCGAGCAGCTGTGCCTGCGCCAGGAGCAGCTATGGGCCGACTACCTCGACGAATTGCACAAGGCCGGCAAATCCCGCGACCCGTCCGAATCGGTGGTGAAATTGATGCTCTAGCTCAAGCCCCGCAAGCTTTAGAGCGCATTTTCTAATCTCATCTGCTTGAATGCCTGGATGACTGCCAAAGATTGGCTGTCTTGCGCATTACACGAAAGTCGGGTAACCAATGGAGCTGGCAAGTTCCCTGCATCGCCTCCGGGCAGGCAGGGCCAGGCCGGTATGTAGAGGTCGCGAGCGAAAGCAGGTTGTCTTCACACGCAGAAACCCCCGCAGCTCATCATCGGCACGCATCCGGTCGCAGCACCGCTGTTCCTTATCACTGGTCACCCGAGTAGCAGTACCGGGCTGTCACAGCACACCGGTACTCGTCTCAGGACAACGGAGCGTCGTAGATGAGTAACAAGAACAACGATGAGTTGCAGCGGCAGGCCTCGGAAAACACCCTGGGGCTGAACCCGGTCATCGGCATTCGCCGCAAGGATCTACTTACATCGGCGCGCACGGTGTTGCGCCAAGCCATGCGCCAGCCCTTGCACAGCGCCAAGCACGTGGCGCACTTCGGCCTGGAGCTGAAGAACGTCCTGCTGGGCAAGTCGGCGCTGCAGCCGGAAGGCGACGACCGTCGCTTCAGCGACCCGGCGTGGAGCAAGAACCCCCTTTATCGCCGCTACCTGCAGACCTACCTCGCCTGGCGCAAGGAACTCAACGACTGGATCAGCGAGAGCGACCTGTCGCCGCAGGACATTAGCCGCGGGCAGTTCGTCATCAACCTGGTGACCGAGGCCATGGCGCCCACCAACACCCTATCCAACCCGGCTGCAGTCAAACGCTTCTTCGAGACTGGCGGCAAGAGCCTGCTCGACGGCTTGTCCAACCTGGCCAAGGACATCGTCAACAACGGCGGCATGCCCAGCCAGGTGAACATGGAGGCCTTCGAGGTCGGCAAGAACCTCGGCACCAGCGAAGGCGCGGTGGTGTACCGCAACGATGTGCTGGAGCTGATCCAGTACAGCCCCATCACCGAGCAGGTGCACAGCCGCCCGCTGCTGGTAGTGCCGCCGCAGATCAACAAGTTCTACGTCTTCGACCTGAGCCCGGAAAAGAGCCTGGCGCGCTTCTGCCTGCGCTCGCAGCAACAGACTTTCATCGTCAGCTGGCGCAACCCGACCAAGGCCCAGCGCGAGTGGGGCCTGTCCACCTACATCGACGCACTCAAGGAAGCCGTCGACGCGGTGCTGGCGATCACCGGCAGCAAGGACCTGAACATGCTCGGTGCCTGCTCCGGCGGCATCACCTGCACCGCGCTGGTGGGCCACTACGCCGCCCTCGGCGAGAAAAAGGTCAATGCCCTGACCCTGCTGGTAAGCGTGCTCGACACCACCGTCGACACCCAGGTGGCATTGTTCGTCGATGAGCAGACCCTGGAGGCGGCCAAGCGCCACTCCTATCAGTCCGGCGTGCTCGAAGGCAGCGACATGGCCAAGGTGTTCGCCTGGATGCGCCCCAACGACCTGATCTGGAACTACTGGGTCAACAACTACCTGCTCGGCAACGAGCCGCCGGTGTTCGACATCCTGTTCTGGAACAACGACACCACCCGGCTGCCGGCCGCCTTCCACGGCGACCTGATCGAGATGTTCAAGAACAACCCGCTGATCCGCTCCAACGCCCTCGAGGTGTGCGGCACGGCCATCGACCTGAAGCAGGTCGACTGCGACATCTACAGCGTTGCCGGCACCGCCGACCACATTACCCCGTGGCAGTCGTGCTACCGCTCGGCGCACCTGTTCGGCGGCAAGATCGAGTTCGTGCTGTCCAACAGTGGCCATATCCAGAGCATTCTCAACCCCCCGGGCAACCCCAAGGCGCGCTTCATGACCGGCGAGGATCGCCCGGACGACCCGGTGGCCTGGCAGGAGAACGCGGTCAAGCACGCCGACTCCTGGTGGCTGCACTGGCAGGCCTGGCTGGGTGAGCGCGCCGGCGAACTCAAGAAGGCACCTACACGCCTGGGTAACCGCGCCTATACCGCGGGCGAGGCCGCACCGGGAACATACGTGCACGAGCGTTGAGCCGAACCGCCGTGGTGCGCCTGGTGGCGCAGCGCGGCGCTACTTTCACCACAGAGTCACGCGCATGCCGCAACCGTATATCTTCAGGACCGTCGAGCTGGACGACCAGTCCATCCGCACTGCGGTCCGCCCGGGCAAGCCACACCTGACGCCGCTGCTGATATTCAACGGCATCGGCGCCAACCTCGAGCTGGTGTTTCCATTCATCGAGGCCCTGGACCCGGACCTGGAGGTCATCGCCTTCGACGTGCCCGGGGTGGGCGGCTCGTCCACGCCCCGTCACCCCTACCGTTTTCCCGGCCTGGCCAAGCTGACCGCAAGGATGCTCGACTACCTGGACTACGGCCAGGTCAACGTCATCGGCGTGTCCTGGGGCGGCGCCCTGGCCCAGCAGTTCGCCCACGACTACCCCGAACGCTGCAAGAAACTGGTGCTGGCCGCCACCGCCGCCGGCGCGGTGATGGTACCGGGCAAGCCCAAGGTGTTGTGGATGATGGCCAGCCCACGGCGCTACGTGCAGCCCTCCCATGTCATCCGCATCGCGCCGCTGATCTATGGCGGCGGCTTTCGCCGGGATCCGGACCTGGCCATGCACCATGCCTCGAAGGTGCGTTCGGGCGGCAAGCTGGGCTACTACTGGCAGCTGTTCGCCGGGCTCGGCTGGACCAGCATCCACTGGCTGCACAAGATCCACCAGCCCACCCTGGTACTGGCCGGCGACGACGATCCGCTGATCCCACTGATCAACATGCGCCTGCTGGCCTGGCGGATTCCCAATGCCCAGCTACACATAATCGATGATGGCCACCTGTTCCTGATCACCCGGGCCGAGGCCGTCGCCCCGATCATCATGAAATTCCTCGAGCAAGAACGCCAACGCGCGGTCATGCACCCTCGGCCAGCGGCACGGGGGTAGGAAGGCTTTTTATTGCGTCAGCACGGGCCTTTGCGGGCACTCCCAGGCAGGCGATGCGAGCCTGCAGGAGTAGCTTTACCCGCATCAAGGCCAACGCGGAAATGGATCTGACGAAGGAGTGTTGGCATGAAGGACAAACCGGCCAGAGGATCGACACCGGTCCCCGCCACGAGCATGAACGTGCAGAACGCCATCACCGGCCTGCGCGGTCGCGACCTGTTCTCGACCCTGCGCCAGGTCGGCCGGATCGGCCTGCGCAATCCGCTGCACACCGCGCATCACCTGCTGAGCCTGGGTGGCCAGCTGGGGCGCGTGCTGATCGGCGACAGCCCCTACCAGCCCCACCCGAGGGACGCCCGCTTCAGCGACCCGACCTGGAGCCAGAACCCGTTCTACCGCCGCGGCCTGCAGGCCTACCTTGCCTGGCAGAAGCAGACGCGCCTGTGGATCGAGGAAAGCAGCCTGGCCGACGACGACCGCGCACGAGCGCAGTTCCTGTTCAACCTGGTCAGTGACGCCTTCGCCCCTAGCAACTCGCTGCTCAACCCGCTGGCGGTCAAGGAACTGTTCAACACCGGCGGTCTGAGCCTTCTGCGCGGTGTCAGCCACCTGCTCGACGACCTGCGCCACAACGACGGCCTGCCACGGCAGGTGGACGAACGGGCCTTCGAGGTCGGCGGCAACCTGGCCGCCACACCGGGCGCAGTGGTGTTTCGCAACGAACTGCTGGAGCTGATCCAGTACAAGCCCATGAGCGAGAAACAGTACGCCCGACCGCTGCTGGTGGTGCCGCCGCAGATCAACAAGTTCTATATCTTCGACCTGGGCCCGACCAACAGCTTCGTCCAGTACATGCTCAAGCAGGGCCTGCAGGTATTCATGGTCAGCTGGCGCAACCCCGACCCACGCCACCGCGAGTGGGGCCTGTCCAGCTATGTGCAGGCCCTGGAGGAGGCGCTCAACGCTTGTCGCAGCATCAGCGGCAGCCGCGACCCCAACCTGATGGGCGCCTGTGCCGGCGGCCTGACCATGGCCGCGCTGCAGGGCCACCTGCAGGCGAAGAAGCAGCTGCGCAAGGTGCGCAGTGCCACCTACCTGGTGAGCCTGCTCGACAGCCAGTTCGACAGCCCCGCCAGCCTGTTCGCCGACGAGCAGACCATCGAGGCGGCCAAGCGCCGCTCCTACCAGCGCGGCGTGCTGGACGGCGGCGAGGTGGCACGGATCTTCGCCTGGATGCGCCCCAACGACCTGATCTGGAACTATTGGGTCAACAACTACCTGATGGGCAAGACGCCGCCGGCCTTCGACATCCTCTACTGGAACGCCGACAGCACGCGCCTGCCGGCCGCGCTGCACGGCGACCTGCTGGACTTCTTCAAGCTCAACCCGCTGACCTTCCCTGAAGGCCTGGAGGTGTGCGGCACCCCGATCGACCTCACGCAGGTCGGGCTGGACAGCTTCACCGTGGCCGGCAGCAACGACCACATCACCCCCTGGGACGCGGTGTACCGCTCGGCCCTGCTGCTCGGCGGCGACCGACGCTTCATCCTGGCCAACAGCGGTCATATCCAGAGCATCATCAACCCGCCCGGCAACCCCAAGGCCTACTACCTGGAAAACCCCAAGCTCTCCAGCGACCCGCGGGCCTGGTTCCACGACGCCCAACGCCGCGACGGCAGCTGGTGGCCCCTGTGGCTGGAATGGATAGAGCAACGCTCCGGCACGCTCAGGACGCCACGCGACGAGCTGGGCAACACCACCTATCCACCGCTGGGCCCCGCGCCCGGCAGCTACGTACTGGCACGCTGACCGGATGAAGACCCGCGACCGTATCCTCGAATGTGCCTTGCAGCTGTTCAATCGCCAGGGCGAACCCAACGTCTCGACCCTGGAGATCGCCAACGAACTGGGGATCAGCCCAGGCAACCTGTACTACCACTTCCACGGCAAGGAGCCGTTGGTGATCGGCCTGTTCGAGCGTTTCGAAGAGCAATTGATGCCACTGCTCGACCCACCGCTGGACGTACGCCTGGATGCCGAGGACTACTGGCTGTTCCTGCACCTGATCGTCGAACGCATGGCCCAGTACCGTTTCCTGTTCCAGGACCTGTCCAACCTGACCGGGCGCCTGCCCAAGCTGGCGCGGGGCATGCGCAGCCTGATCAACGCCCTCAAGCGCACCCTGGCCGCGCTGCTGGCCAGTCTCAAGGGCCAGGGCCAGGTGACCAGCGAGACCCAGGCACTGGGGCAGTTGGTGGAACAGATCACCCTGACCCTGATGTGCTCGCTTGATTATCAGCGCGTGCTTGGCCGCGAGGGCGATGTCGGCGTGGTCGTGTACCAGGTGATGATGCTGGTGGCGCCGCACCTGCAGGCCCCGGCGCGCATGGCGGCGGAGCAGTTGGCAATGAGGTATCTGGAAGGCTGAAACGATCGCGGGGCAAGCCCGCTGCCACAAGTCCTGTGCAGGCTTCGTGGCAGCGGGCTTGCCCCGCGATCAGTACGACCCGGTATCAGGCCTGGGTGGCCGCGTTCACCGGTGCCGACGGGGTGCTGCTGGCCGGTGCCGCGCTCGGTGCCGGGGCTGCGGTGGCGGCAGGCGCCGGTGCGGCGGGCTTAGCTGCCGCAGGTTTGGCCGGCGCCGCTTTCTTCACGGCCGGTTTCTTGGCGGCTGCCGGTTTGGCAGCGGGCTTGGCCGCTACAGGCTTGGCCGCAGCCTTGACCGCAGGCTTGGCCGCTGCGGTTTTCGCCGCAGGTTTTGCCGCAGCGGTCTTGACCGCAGGCTTGGCAGCCGCCTTGGCCAATGGCTTGGCGGCCGTCTTGCTGGCGCTGGCCTTGGAGATCGGGGTGACCGAGGCACCGGTCAGTTTCTCGATCTGCTTGGTCAGCGAATCGACCTGCTGGTGCAGGGCCTTGATCTCATTGCGGCTGGGCACGCCCAGACGCGAGATGGCGCTGTTCAGGCGCTTGTCGAAGGCTTCCTCCAGCTCGCTCCACTTGCCCAGCGCACGATCCTTCACGCCCGACACTCGCGAGTTGGTCGACGACTTGGCGCTTTCAGCCACGTCTTCGGCGGTTTTCTTCGCCTGCTTCTCGGCCTTCTCGCCGTCCTTCACCAGCGAATCGAACAGCTTCGGACCGTCCTGGTCGACCTTGGAGTAGATACCCAGGCCAGCCAACCAGATCTTGCGGGAGTACTTCTCGATTCCGCCGATCCAGGAGCTGCCTTCTTTCTCGGTGTTCTTCTTGCCAGCCATCCTGCTCTCCTTATGGTTTGTGCGCGACGCGCTCGAGCAGCTCGTGCAGCTGTTCAAGCTTGATGGACAACGCCTCAACGTCATGTTTAGACGGAATGCCGAGGCGATTCAAGGCGCGACCTACACGGGCGTCGAAGGCGCGTTCGATTTTGTCCAGCTGCGCCTCGACCCGGCCGGGCACGCGGGTGACTTCCTGGGTGGCTTCGTCGATCTGGGTATTGGCGGCTTCGACAGCCTTGTCGAGGCGTTTCTTGCCGCGCTTCTCGACGCCTTCGCCGGCTTTCACCAGCTCCTTGAAGTAGTCGGAGCCTTCCTGGCCGACACGGGCGTAGGCACCGATGCCCGCCAGCCAGATCTTGCGGGCGTAGCCGCGCACCTCGCCCAGCGTGCTGCCTTGGGCGTCGTCTTTCTGCTTGAGATTCACTTTGGCCATGCTCTGCACCTCATGCTCATTTAAGGGAGGGAGGAACTGCCCGGGTGGTAGGGCTTGAGCGTGAAGGTAGGCGGAAAAATTAGAATCCTCACCCTAAGAGCAATTGCGAGCTTCAAGTGGCAAGCTGCAAGCAAGAGCAAACCTTTACAAAACCTGCTCTTGCTTGCTGCTTGAAGCTTACAACTTGAGGCTGCTGGCCATCAGGCCAGCGCCTTGTCCAGCGCCCGCTCGATCTCGCCCTTGATGGTGCCGCTCATCATCGACAGCATCATGCCCAGCTTGAGCTCGACGCGGATGGTGTCCTCACCGATATGCACACTGCCGTTGGCGCCGCTGCGTTTCACATCGACGCGATCACCGTTCCAGCTGGCCTTGAGGTCGTATTCGCGGGTCAGCTTGTCCACCAGCGCCTCGGCCTTGGCGCGAGCGGCTTCACGGCCGAGGGAGTGTTTGCGTTCGACGCTGATCTGGGTCATGCGGGTGATCCTGGATATGAAGACATAATCGCCATTATGCCCGCCCCCTTTGCGTGACACACCCCGCCAAGACAAATCCGCCCGTAGCCCCTAGAATGGCCGTAATTTTTTTCTGGTGAAGCGATATGACCGACCAGCGCAAAGGCGACCACGCCGAACCCACCACCCACTTCGGCTACCAGGACGTTCCCGAGAGCCAGAAGGCGAAGAAAGTCGCCGAGGTGTTCCACTCGGTGGCCGCCAAGTACGACCTGATGAACGACGTGCTCTCCGGCGGCATGCACCGCCTGTGGAAGCGCTTCACCATCGAGCTGTCCGGGGTACGCAGCGGCAACCGCGTGCTGGACATTGCCGGCGGTACCGGCGACCTGGCCGCCAAGTTCTCGCGCCTGGTCGGCCCGACCGGGCAGGTGGTGCTGGCCGACATCAACGAATCGATGCTAAAGGTCGGCCGCGACCGCCTGCTCGACCGCGGCGTGTCGGGCAATATCGAATTCGTCCAGGCCGACGCTGAAAAGCTGCCGTTCCCGGACAACCACTTCGACTGCGTGACCATCGCCTTCGGCCTGCGCAACGTGACGCACAAGGATGCGGCCATCCGCTCCATGCTGCGCGTGCTCAAGCCCGGTGGCCGCCTGTTGATCCTGGAATTCTCCAAGCCGACCAACAAGCTGATGTCCAAGGCCTACGACGCCTACTCGTTCGCCTTCATGCCGCTGGCCGGCAAGCTCATCACCAACGATTCGGAAAGCTACCGTTACCTGGCCGAATCGATCCGCATGCACCCCGACCAGGAAACGCTCAAGAGCATGATGGTCGAGGCCGGCTTCGACCGCGTCACCTACCACAACATGACCAGCGGCATCGTCGCCGTGCACCGGGGGATCAAGCCCTGATGCTCCTGGCCGGCCTGCTCGCCAGCGTCGAGCACGGGCTCAACCGTGTCCTGCGCTTGGACAGCACCGCCCTCCCGCGCCTGGCGGCGCTGGAAGGCAAGGTGATCGAGATCGACTGCGTGCAGCCGGCCCTGAAGCTGTTCGTGCTGCCCGACGAGGAAGGCCTGATGCTTGCCGCCCACTGGGAAAGCGAGGTCGACTGCACCCTGCGCGCCCCCGCCGGGCGCCTGGCGCAGCTGGCATTGGCCAAAGACAAGACCGCGGTACTGCACAGCCCCCAGGTCGAGCTGCATGGCGACAGCGCCGTGCTGCTCGACCTGTTCGGCATCCTGCAGGACTTGGAACTGGACTGGGAACACGAGCTGCAGCGTTGGCTGGGGCCGGTCCCCACCGCGCTGATCGCCGGCCACCTGCGCCTGCGCGCGCGCTGGACCCGCCAAGGCCTGGCCCGCTTCGGCGAGAATCTCTCCGAGTACCTGGCCGAGGAATCGCGTACCCTGGTCGGCAAACGCGAAGCCGAAGCGGCATTCAGCGAACTCGATGCGCTGAAGGTCGATATCGAACGCCTTGAGGCACGCCTGCGCCGCCTCGCCCACACTCTTGATACCAGCGATAACGCATGAAGCTGCTCGCCGTCCGCCGTCTGTTGCGCATCCAGCGCGTCGTGATCCGCTACCGCCTCGATGACCTGCTGTTCGAACAACCCCTGCTGCCCTGGTGGCTGGCCAGCCTGCGCCTGCTGATGCCCTGGCGCTGGTTGCCGCGCAAGCCCCTGGAGCTGAGCCGCGGCGCACGCCTGCGCCTGGCGCTGCAGGACCTGGGCCCGATCTTCATCAAGTTCGGCCAGTTGCTCTCCACCCGCCGCGACCTACTGCCCACCGACATCGCCGACGAGCTGATGCTGCTGCAGGACCGCGTGCCACCGTTCGACCCGCAGCACGCCGTGGCGCTGATCGAAGCACAGCTCGGCGCCAAGGTAGGCGAGGTGTTCAGCCGTTTCGACGTCGAGCCGCTGGCCTCGGCTTCGGTGGCCCAGGTACACGCCGCACGCCTGAAGAGCGGCGAGGAGGTGGTGGTCAAGGTGGTGCGCCCGGGCCTGAAACCGGTCATCGCCCAGGACCTGGCCTGGCTGTTCCTGATCGCCAAGGCCGCCGAGCGCGCCTCGGCCGATGCCCGTCGCCTGCACCCGGTGGAAATCGTCGGCGACTACGAAAAGACCATCTACGACGAGCTCGACCTGCTGCGCGAGGCCGCCAACGCCAGCCAGCTGCGGCGCAACTTCGAAGGCTCCGAGCTGATGTACGTGCCCCAGGTCTACTGGGACTTCTGCCGGCCCAAGGTACTGGTGATGGAGCGCATCTACGGCGTGCCGGTCACCGACATGGCGACGCTGGCCGACCAGCGCACCGACATGAAGATGCTGGCCGAGCGCGGCGTCGAGGTGTTCTTCACCCAGGTGTTCCGCGACAGCTTCTTCCACGCCGACATGCACCCGGGCAATATCTTCGTCAGCACGGTCAAGCCGTGGAGCCCGCAATACATCGCCATCGACTGCGGTATCGTCGGCAGCCTCACCGCCGAGGACCAGGACTACCTGGCCCGCAACCTGATCGCCTTCTTCAAGCGCGACTACCGCCGCGTGGCCCAGCTACACATCGATTCGGGCTGGGTACCGGCGCAGACCAAGGTCAACGAGTTCGAAGCGGCGATCCGCACGGTGTGCGAGCCGATCTTCGAAAAACCGCTCAAGGATATCTCCTTCGGCCAGGTGCTGATGCGTCTGTTCCAGACGGCTCGGCGCTTCAACATGGAAGTCCAGCCACAACTGGTGCTGCTGCAGAAGACCCTGCTCAATATCGAAGGCCTGGGCCGCCAACTCTACCCCGACCTGGACCTATGGAGCACCGCCAAGCCCTTCCTCGAGCGCTGGATGCGCGAGCGCATGAGCCCGAAGGCGGTAATCGGCAACCTCTACAGCCAGGCCGAGCAACTGCCGCACCTGGCCGACATGACCCGCGATCTGCTCGAACGCCTGTCGCAACCGCACCTGCACGACCCGCAACTGCCCGAGCGGCGCCGCGCCGGCGACAACTGGGCGCTGCGTCTGCTCGGTGCTGGCCTGCTCGGCGGTGGCGCCACCCTGGCGGCCGGCGCGGTCAGCCTCAGCGCCCCGGCCGCCTGGCCCGCGTGGTTGATGCTGGCAGCGGGCCTGTACCTGATCGTGCGCCGATAGCCAGCCGCGCCGCCGGCTGGCACACTAGCGCACAGGGGCCCGGTACGGGAGCGGGCCCGGTTTGGAGTCGACGATGAAAGACTGGCTGGACGAGATCAAGTGGAACAGCGATGGCCTGGTACCGGCGATCGCCCAGGACCACAAGACCGGGCGCGTGCTGATGATGGCCTGGATGAACCGTGAATCCCTCGCCCTGACCGCCGCCGAGCATCGCGCCATCTATTGGTCGCGCTCGCGGGGCAAGCTGTGGCGCAAAGGCGAAGAGTCGGGCCATGTGCAGAAGCTGCACGAAATGCGCCTGGACTGCGACGCTGACGTGATCATCCTGATGGTCGAGCAACTGGGCCATATCGCCTGCCATACCGGCCGCGAAAGCTGCTTCTATCGCGTGTTCGAAGACGGCCAGTGGAAAATCGTCGATCCGGTCCTCAAGGATCCGGACGCCATCTATAGCGCAGGGCATTGACATGAGCGACACGCTAGACCGCCTCGCCGAGGTGCTGGAAGAACGCAAGCACGCGGCGCCCGACAGCAGCTACGTGGCCAGCCTGCATCACAAGGGCCTGAACAAGATCCTCGAGAAGCTCGGCGAAGAGTCCATCGAGACCATCCTTGCCGCCAAGGATGCCGCCGTCAGCAAGGATTACAGCGATGTCATCTACGAGACCGCAGACCTGTGGTTTCATAGCCTGGTCATGCTCAGCGCGCTGGGCCAGCATCCGCAGGCAGTGCTCGACGAACTGGAGCGCCGCTTCGGCCTTTCCGGCCATGACGAGAAGGCCGCCCGTCAGCCCCAGGCCTGACCGCGCATATTTACAGGAACGGGCTTGCCCCGCGATAGCGCCGGTTCCGGCTGACATACATTTTTCAGGAGTACGAAATGGGTATTTTTGACTGGAAACACTGGATCGTCCTGCTGGTCGTCGTGGTGCTGGTGTTCGGCACCAAGAAACTGAAGAACTTCGGCAGCGACCTGGGCGAATCGATCAAGGGCTTCCGCAAGGCCATGAACGAAGAAGAAGCCAAGCCGGCCGAGCAGACCCCGCCGCCGGCGCAACCTGTTCCGCCGGTACAGAACACCGCGCAGCAGGCCCAGGGCCATACCATCGAAGGCCAGGCCCAGCCGGTTCAAGAGCCGCAGCGGAAAGACTGACCCATGTTCGGTATCAGTTTCAGCGAGCTGCTGCTCGTCGGCCTGGTCGCCCTGCTGGTGCTCGGCCCCGAGCGCCTGCCGGGGGCCGCACGCACTGCCGGGCTATGGATCGGTCGCCTCAAGCGCAGCTTCAACGCGATCAAGATGGAGGTCGAGCGCGAGATCGGCGCCGATGACATCCGCCGCCAGCTGCACAACGAGCACATCCTGCAGATGGAGCAAGAGGCCAAGCGCATCCTCAATCCGCTGACGCCGCCCACACAGCCGCCGGCAAACGCTGAAACGCCTGCCGCACCTGCCGCCGACGCAGCGCCCGCGCAGCCGGCCGCAGCCCCACCCTCCGAACCGCCACAACCGCCGCGAGCCCCATGAGCGAGAATCCGGAAACCGACCAGCCGATGCCGCTGGTCTCGCACCTGACCGAGCTGCGCACCCGCCTGCTGCGCTGCGTCGCCGCCATCTTCCTGATCTTCGCCGGGCTGTTCTCCTTCGCCCAGCAGATCTACACCCTGGTCTCGGCACCGCTGCGCGAGCACTTGCCAGCCAACGCGACAATGATCGCCACCGACGTGGCCTCGCCGTTCCTGACGCCGTTCAAGTTGACCATGATCGTCTCGCTGTTCCTGGCGATCCCGTTCATCCTCCAGCAGATCTGGGGTTTCATTGCCCCAGGCCTCTACCGCCATGAAAAGCGCATCGCCATCCCGCTGTTGGTGTCGAGCATCTTCCTGTTCTACGCCGGCATGGCCTTCGCCTATTTCCTGGTGTTCCCGCTGATCTTCGGCTTCTTCGCCAGCGCCACACCCGAAGGCGTGTCGATGATGACCGACATTTCCAGCTACCTCGACTTCGTCATGACCCTGTTCTTCGCCTTCGGGGTCGCCTTCGAAATCCCCGTGGCGGTAGTGCTGCTGGTGTGGATTGGCGTGGTCGACGTGCAGTACCTGAAAAAGATCCGCCCGTACGTGATCATCGGCTGCTTCGTGGTCGGCATGATCCTCACCCCGCCGGACATCTTCTCCCAGACCCTGCTGGCCGTGCCGATGTGGATGCTGTTCGAGGTCGGCGTGCTGTGCGGCAGCCTGATCCGCAAGCGCAGCCACGCCCATGAAGAAACCGGCAACGACCACAACGACCAGCCGCCTGCGACCCAACCGTGAACCTGTTGCTCCTTGAAGAGGCCGACTTCGTGTCGGCCGACCGTGTTGTCCTGGCTGATCGCCGCTTCACCCACATGCAGGAGATCCATCGCGTGGCGGTGGGCGACAGCCTGCGCGTCGGGCGCATCGGCGGGCTGATGGGCAAGGCCGAGGTCATCCGCCTCGAAGGCCACGAAGCCGAACTGCGGGTGGCCTTCGACCAGCCCCCGCCGGCCAAACTGCCACTGACCCTGGTGCTGGCCGTGCCACGGCCGAAGATGCTGCGCCGGCTGTTCCAGACGGTCGCCACCCTGGGCGTGCCACGGCTGATCCTGGTCAACAGCTACAAGGTCGAGAAGAGCTTCTGGCAGACGCCGTTCCTCCAGCCCGAGACCATCCGCGAAAACTTCATTCTCGGTCTGGAGCAAGCCCGTGACACGGTGCTACCGGAGGTGATCATCGAGAAGCGCTTCAAGCCCTTCGTCGAAGACCGCCTGCCCGCCATCGCCGAAGGCACCCTGGGCCTGGTCGGCCACCCTGGTCCCTACCCTGCCTGCCCCCGCGCGGTGGAAGGCGCGGTAACCCTGGCAATAGGCCCCGAAGGCGGCTGGATTCCCTACGAGGTCGAGCTGCTCGGCAAGGCCGGCCTGGCCCCCGTACAGCTGGGCGATCGCATCCTGCGGGTGGAAACGGCGGTGACAGCCCTGCTCTCGCGAATTTTCTGACACGCGAGTCAAGTTTTTACCATCAAGTTTCCCCGCCCCTCGCCGATGGCCTGTGCAACAGAACAATAATCCGCACTGCCACGCGCCGGGGAGTCGTCTATGTACCGTTGGTTTGCCCAATCACTGGGAAATGTAAGCGTCAATCGCAAGTTGGGGATCGGCTTCGGCCTGGTGTTGCTGCTCACCCTCGGCATCACCTTCACCGGTTGGCTAGGCATCGACAGCGTCACCAGCCGTGGCGACAAGCTCGGCAACATCTCGGTGATCCACCAGTACACTCAGGACCTGCGTCTCGCCCGCCTGGCCTACGAACGCAGCCGTGATGACGCCTCCGTGGCCGAGCTGGAAAAGGCCCTGGCCAATCTCGAGCGCCAGGTGCAGTTCATGCTCGGGCAGATCGAAATCCCCGCCGACCGCCAGCGCCTGGACAAGCAACAGGACGCCGTACGCCAGTACCAGCAAGCCTTCGCCGAGCTCAGGCAGGCCGGTCAGCGCCGCGAGGCCAGCCGGGGTACCCTGGGCGACAGCGCCGACAAGGCTGCCGAACTGATCGGCAAGGTCCAGCAGCGCCTGCTGCAGGGCGGCGATATCCAGCAGTACCAGGAGGCGGTGCAAGTCGCGGCCCTGCTGCAGCAGGCACGCTTCCAGGTGCGTGGCTACACCTATAGCGGCAAGGCCGAATTCCAGCAGACCGCGCTCACTGCCATCGACCAGGCCCTGACCGTGCTCAAGGCCCTGCCCGCCAGGCTCCCGGCCGAGTTCGCCGCCAGCCTGGACGATGCCGCCAGTGCGCTGGCCGCCTACCGCGACGCGGTGAACCAGTTCGGCAATGCCCAGGCCGCCAGCGAGCAAGCGTTGACGCGCATGTCCGCACAGGGCCAGGTGCTGCTGGACGCCAGCCAGGCAATGACCGTTTCGCAAACTACCGTGCGCGACCAGGGCACCCAGCAGGCCAAGACCCTGCTGGCCGGTGCCACGGCGCTGGCCTTGCTGCTGGGCGTGCTCGCCGCGTTCGCCATTACCCGACAGATCATCGTGCCCCTGCGCCAGACCCTCGCCGCCGCAGAGCGCGTGGCCGGTGGCGACCTGCGCCAGGACCTCAAGGCCGACCGGCGCGACGAACTGGGCCAGTTGCAGGCCAGCATGCAGCGCATGACCCAAAGCCTGCGCGAACTGATCGGCGGCATCGGCGACGGCGTGACGCAAATCGCCAGTGCTGCCGAGGAACTGTCGGCGGTCACCGAGCAGACCAGCGCCGGGGTCAACAACCAGAAGGTCGAGACCGACCAGGTCGCCACCGCCATGAACGAGATGGCCGCCACCGTCCAGGAAGTGGCGCGCAACGCCGAACAGGCCTCGGAAGCGGCGCTGATGGCCGACCAGCAGGCCCGCGAAGGTGACAAGGTGGTGGGCGAGGCAATCAGCCAGATCGAGCGCCTGGCCAGCGAAGTGGTCAACTCCAGCGAAGCGATGAACCAGCTAAAGGCCGAGAGCGACAAGATCGGCAGTGTGCTCGATGTGATCAAGTCGGTGGCCCAGCAGACCAACCTGCTGGCTCTCAACGCCGCCATCGAGGCGGCCCGTGCCGGCGAGGCAGGCCGCGGCTTCGCCGTGGTCGCCGACGAAGTGCGCAGCCTGGCCCAGCGCACCCAGCAGTCCACCGAAGAGATCGAGGAACTGATTGCCAGCCTGCAGAACGGCACCGAGCGCGTGGCCGGTGTCATGGACAGCAGCCGCGCCCTCACCGACAGCAGCGTGGAACTGACGCGCCGCGCCGGTGATTCGCTGGGCACCATCACCCGCACTGTGTCGTCGATCCAGTCGATGAACCAGCAGATCGCCACAGCCGCCGAGCAACAGAGCGCCGTGGCCGAGGAGATCAACCGCAGCGTGATGAACGTGCGCGATATCTCCGACCAGACCTCCGCGGCCAGCGAGGAGACGGCAAGCTCCAGCGTCGAGTTGGCGCGCCTGGGGACCCACCTGCAGGGTCTGGTAGGACGTTTCAGGCTCTAGACCGCGGCTTACGGGCTGTAGGCTTTGCCCTTCAGCCCGTAAGGACTTTTCCTACCCTATTTACAGGTCCAGTCCGACGGACTCCCTGCCGATGAGCAAGGGTCATAGCGGCAACATACCGCTATGGCCATTTCTCAATTGGACGGAGACCTGCCATGTTCGGATACCTTGACCGCCAGATCGGCAACCTTGGCGTCGGGCTCAAGCTCGCCCTGGGCTTCACCGTGGTGCTGCTGCTCACCCTGGCCACCACGCTCAGCGGCTGGCGCGCCCTGGACGGCGCCATCCAGCGCTCGGAGCAGCTCAGCGACATCGGCCAACTCAACGACCTGACCCGTGACCTGCGCGCCGAGCGCATCACCTACCGGGTACTCGCCGACGACGTCAGCAAGACCCGCATCGCAACCATCCTGGAGCAGTTGCACGAACGCCTGACCCTGCTGCAACAACGCAGCGGCGTCGACTCGTCGCGGCAGATGCTGAACCAGAAACTGCAGCTGCTGCAGCGCCTGAAGGCCGATTTCGCCATCCTGCAAGGTACCGTGGACAGCCGCGAAAGCTTGCGTGCGGCAATGCAGGCGCAGGCTGGCGTGCTCGAAGCCGTGATCGACGAGCTGCAGACCCAGGCCTTGCTGAAGCTGCCGGGCGACGGACAGCAGGGCAGCGTGGTCGGCCTCATGGATACCCTGGGCCGCCATATCGAGTCTGCCAGCCAGCAAAGCCAGGTGCCGGCCTATACCTACTCGCCCCAGGACAGTTTCGCCAGCATGGGCGATGCCGCGCTGCAGGCGGCGAACGTCAGCCTGGGGCAATTGCTGCGGGCCATTGCACCACTGGAACTGCCCGCCACATTGATCCAGCGGCCACAGGTGGAATTGGACCGCTATCGCGACACCCTGCGCCAATACCGCGAGGCCGCGCTCAAGGTTGAGCAACTGCAGGACGGCATGGAGAAAATGGGCGACGAACTGCAGGCCGTGAGCCGAGAACTGAGCGAGCGCAAGGTCGAGCAGCGCGACAACGAGGCCTTGGCCGACCGTTCGTTGCTGACCAGCGTGGCCGTGTTGGCGCTGGTGTTCGGCATCCTGGCCGCCTGGCTGATTACCCGGCAGGTCACCCAACCCCTGCGCCAAGTGCTGGCCCAGGCCGCGCGCATCGCCCGTGGCGACCTCAGCCAGGTACAGACGGTGCACCGCCGTGACGAGATGGGCCAGCTGCAAACCAGCATGCGCGAGATGACCTTGAGCCTGCGCGAGCTGCTCGGCGGCATCGATCAGGGCGTCGGCCAGTTGTCCAAGGCAGCGGCAGAGCTGGCCTGCGCCAGTGTGGATACGCGCGAGCGCATCAGCCAGCAGCGCGAAGAGACCGATCAGGTGGCCACGGCCATGAACCAGATGAGCGCCACGGTACAGGAAGTCGCGCAGAACGCCGAACAGGCCTCGCTGGCGGCAACCACCGCCGATCATCAAGCACAACTGGGCGACCAGGTGGTGGCCGAGGCTATCGCCCGCATCGAGCAACTGGCAAGCCAGATGGACCGCTGCCTCACCGCCATGGGCCACCTGGCCGGTGAAAGCCAGCGCATCGGTTCGATTCTAGATGTGATCAAGTCGGTTTCCGAGCAGACCAACCTCCTGGCGCTCAACGCCGCCATCGAGGCAGCCCGGGCGGGGGAAGCAGGACGGGGCTTCGCCGTGGTGGCCGACGAAGTGCGCGGCCTGGCCCAACGCACGCAACAGTCGACCGAGGAAATCGAGCTGCTGATCGACAGCCTGCACCGTGGTACCGACGAAGTCACCGGTCTGCTCGACGACAGCAAGAGCCTGACCGGGCAGAGTGTCGAGCTCAGCCGCAAGGCGGGTGCCGCGCTGGGGCAAATCACCGAAACGGTATCGAGCATCCAGGGCATGAACCAACAGATCGCCACAGCCAGCGAGCAGCAGAGCGTGGTTGCCGAGCAGATCAACCGCAGCGTGATCAATGTGCGCGATGTGTCGGACCAGACCAGTGCGGCCAGTGAGCAGACGGCGGTTTCGAGCGGGGAACTGGAGCACTTGGGGCAGCAGTTGCGGGGCATGGTGGGGCGGTTCAGCCTTTAGGCCTTCCGGCCGTGCGTTCAAATCCCCAGCCCCGGGCCTAGGCTTTGGCTTTGCTTTGCTTTGCTTTGGCGATCAGAAGGTTCCCCCAAAGCCCACTAGCGACAGCTGCGCCAGCCCAGGCGCCGCCCGTAACTTCGCGACTTCAGGAGGCCGAACGCAGGTCTTGCGGAG
>NZ_JBMDJQ010000018.1:0-121397 GCF_057809275.1 Pseudomonas sp. FG36 | reverse complement strand
TCCGATGTCGCTGGAAGTGGGGCGCATTATAAGGGGATCTGAAACCCCGTCAACCTTTTATTTCAGGAATATGAAAAGGACCGCGTCAGGGCTACCAGCTGCTATCCGCATCCCGACCTTGCCAATACACGTCCCGCTGCGCACTATATTGCGCACCCTTGCGCTACAACAACGGAACCCAACATGAACTCCCCCCAACGCAGCCTGGCCACCACGCTGTTCCCCATCGGCCTGCTGCTGATCGCCATGGCTTCCATCCAGTCCGGAGCCTCGCTGGCCAAAAGCATGTTCCCTGTTGTAGGCGCCCAAGGCACCACAGCGCTGCGCCTGATCTTCGCCAGCATCATCATGCTGCTTATATTGAGGCCCTGGCGCGCGCGCCTGGACGCCAGCACCCTGCGCAGCGTGATCATCTACGGCATGGCCCTGGGCGGCATGAACTTCCTCTTCTATATGTCCCTGCGCAGCGTGCCTCTTGGTATCGCTGTGGCGCTCGAATTCACCGGGCCGCTCGCGGTGGCGCTGTGGGCCTCGCGACGAGCGCTGGATTTCCTGTGGATCGCCCTGGCAGTCGCCGGGCTGTTGCTGCTGATCCCCGTAGGCCAGACCGGCGCCAGCCTCGACCCGATCGGCGCCGCCTACGCCCTGGGCGCCGGTGTGTGCTGGGCGCTGTATATCCTCTACGGGCAGAAAGCCGGCGCCGAGAACGGCATCCAGACTGCCGCCCTGGGCGTAGTGATCGCCGCGCTGTTCGTCGCCCCCATCGGTATCGCCCATGCCGGCGCCGCATTGCTCACCCCTGCCCTGCTGCCGGTGGCCCTGGGCGTGGCGATCTTGTCGACAGCGCTACCCTATAGCCTGGAAATGGTCGCCCTGACCCGCATGCCCGCACGCACCTTCGGCACACTGATGAGCATCGAACCGGCCTTTGGCGCATTGTCCGGGCTGCTGTTCCTGGGCGAGCAGCTCACACTCTGGCAGTGGCTGGCCATTCTCGCCATCATCACCGCCTCTGTGGGCGCTACCCTTTCCATGAAACGGGAAGCGGCGCCACCCGTGGCCGCCGATTGATTTGAGAAATATTTTCATTTAGGCACCCAGCAGCCTTGTACCGCCCGGCGTGGCTGATTAAGCTGTCACCAGATCATAATCTTGACGCTATCTACTGAGCGGCACATGGACGCCGGAGATCATCAGGGAAGAGGCAAAGCGCAAACGTCAGGTCCGTTAATGTAGTCGGGCCGTATAAGGACAGGAATGAAACGTATTTTGCTCATCCTGGGCATCCTGGCCATCGCTGGATGTGCCGCGACAGCCAATACCGAGGTGAAACGAGGGAAGAAAGGCCTGCATATCAATTGCTCGGGGCTCTCCTCGTCGTGGGAGAAGTGCTACAGCAAGGCCGCCAGCTCCTGTAGCAGCAAGGGTTACAAGGTCATCGCCCGCTCCGGTGACACCGACGAAGAACCTGGCGATTACGTGTTCGGCATAAATCCTGCCGGCTACACCAGTCGTAGCATGATCGTGATTTGCAAGTAACAGATGCATGAAGGGCAGCCAATGGCTGCCCTTTTCACTTTCAGAGAGGTGCGGTCCGCCGTTCCAGCCACGCCAGCGCTTCACCTTCCAGCAAAGGGGCAAGCCGCTCCCGTACTGTCTGGTGATAGCCATTCAACCAGGCGATATCCTCGCTGCCCAGCGCCTCGACCAACAGGCAGCGCGTGTCGATCGGGCACAGGGTCAAGGTTTCGAACGCCAGGAACTCGCCAAACTCACTGGTGCCGACCTCGCGATTGACCACCAGGTTCTCGATACGCACCCCCCACTGCCCCGGCCGGTAGGTCCCAGGCTCGATCGAGCTGATCATCCCCGGCTGCATGGCTGTCTGCGGCGTGGCGGCCGCCTGGTAGGCGATCACCTGCGGGCCTTCGTGCACATTCATGAAGTAGCCGACACCGTGGCCGGTGCCATGCCCGTAATCGACCTGGTCAGCCCAGATCGGCGCGCGAGCGATGGCATCGAGCAGCGGCGAGAGGATCCCACGCGGGAACCTGGCCCTGGACAGCGCGATCATGCCCTTGAGCACCCGTGAGCAATCTGCCTTCTGTTCGCGGCTGGGCTCGCCGATCGGCACCATTCGGGTGATATCGGTGGTTCCCCCTAGATACTGCCCACCTGAGTCGATCAACAGCAGGCCATTGCCCTCGATCACAGCATGCGATTGCTCGGTGGCGCGGTAGTGCGGCATGGCGCCATTGCCGTTGTAGGCCGCGATGGTGGAAAAACTCAGCGACACGAAACCCGGACGGCGGGCACGGGCCGCGCTGAGCTGATCGTCGATGGTCAGCTCGGTAATGCGTTGCACCCCCAGATTTGTCTCAAGCCAGGCGAAGAACTCGCACAGTGCCGCACCGTCCTGCTCCATGGCCTGACGGATATGGGCGAGATCCCCTTCACCCTTGCGCGACTTGCTCAAGGTCGTCGGGTTGATGCCCTCGACCAGCCGCACCTGCTCATGGAGGTTATCCAGCAACCCACGGGTGACCCGCGCCGGATCCACCAGCAGGCTGGCCGTGGCCGGAATCGCCGACAGCGCGTCGCCGACCGCTACGTAGTCACGAACCTCGATACCATCGGCCGCCAATACCTGGTGCAGGTGCCCATCAACTTTGTCGCGCCCGACGAAGAGGTACGCCTTGTCCTGGCTGAGCAACGCGAAAGAGACGAACACGGGGTTGTAGGAAACGTCGCTGCCACGCAGATTGAACAGCCAGGCGATATCGTCGAGCGTGGCAATAAAATGCCAGTCGGCGCCTTTTTCCTTCAGGGTGCCCCGCAGCTCGGCAAGCTTTTGCGCACGATTGACGGTCGCATGGGGCGGCAGGTGCTGGTAGACCGGATTGCCCGGCAGCGATGGCCGGTCGCTCCAGACCTCGGTCAGCAGATCGAGATCAGTACGCAGCTTTGCGCCCCGCGCCTGCAGACGTTCGCTTAACTGGCGCGCAGCGGCCACTGCCATGACCGCACCATCCACCGCCACGGTACCGTCGACCTCCGTACCCAACCACTCCAACGCGCCTGGCTGCCCGGGCCGCAGCTTCATCAGTTCGATGCCACTGCCGGCCAGCTCCTTGTTCGCCTGCTCCCAATAGCGACTGTCAGCCCAGAGCCCAGCGAAATCCGCCGTGACCACCAGCGTGCCCACCGACCCTTCGAAACCGGACAACCATTGCCGCCCCTGCCAATAGCCAGGCAGGTACTCGGACAGATGCGGGTCGGCCGAGGGCACCAGCAGGGCAGCAACGCCCTCCCGGGCCATGGCCTCGCGCACGCGGGCAAGGCGCGCCGGTACGGATTCGTGAAGCGGGGACTGACTGTTCATGCGCACTCCTGCGGATAGGTGTCGACGGGTCCAGGCCGTCGATAATGAAACAGCTGGCGGGCGCCCGCAATCACCACGACCGTAACAAGGCATGCATTGCCCCAAGTGCCCTGCCGACCGTCGATCCTTCCTCCTGAACTAAACAGCCTGCGCGCCTTCACACCCCTTACACCCCCTGCGAACGCGAGGTTGGCCATGCCCCATTCCCGCGAACCGAAAAGCGCTATCGTACTACTCGATACCCGCGAGCACACACCCGAACACGAGCGGGCGACCCAACTGAGGATCGCCGAGTACCTGGCACGCCTGTTGGGCATCGAGCGCGTCGAGCCAACGCCTATGCCCGACGCCGAAGCATGCTGTTACTACGTGCCGAGCGAAACCCTGGTCGATCCGGGGCGTCAGGCGATGCTCGGCATCCAGGACGAGAACGACCTTTTTGGCGGAGCCGTCAGTCATCCGCACCTCGCTACCAAGGCCATCTCCCACCCAGTGCCTGCCGACGCCAGCTTCCCGCCCGGCTGGACCGATGCGTTTGCCCAGCAAGCCTGCGATGCCCTGCTCCGTGGTTATACGGTGTTTTCCAAAGGCGACGCCCGCCGGGCGGCCGAGCTGCTGCTGCGCGAGGGGCCGGTACGCATCAAGCCGGTGCTGGCCTGCGCCGGTCGGGGCCAGCAGGTCATCACCGACGCCCAGGCCCTGGAACCGTTGCTGGAGGGCATGGACGAACAGACGTTGGCACTGTGGGGCCTGGTCCTGGAAGAAGACCTCGACGACGTCGAGACCTTCAGCGTCGGCCAGGTCCGCGTGGCAGGGCTGATCCTCAGCTACCACGGCATCCAGCACCTGACCCGTGATCACGCTGGCACCGAGGTGTACGGTGGCTCCGATCTGGTGCTCGTGCGTGGCGACTACCAGAAATTGCTGCAATTGCCGCTTGCGGATCACCTGCGCCTGGCCATCACCCAGGCCATGGCCTACGAACAGGCCGCCGAACGTTACTTCCCCGGATTTATCGCCTCGCGCCGTAACTATGACATCGCCCGCGGTCGTGACAGCCACGGCCATCTGCGCAGTGGCGTGCTCGAACAATCCTGGCGCCTGGGTGGCGCCAGTCCGGCCGAGGTCCTGGCACTGACGGCCTTCGCCGAGGATCCGGCGCTGCAGCGGCTATGCGCATCGACCCACGAGGTGTTCGGCCGGGCGCGACTGCCCGCCGACGCCACACTGTTCTATCAGGGGCACGACAGTGAACTCGGACAACTCAGCAAATATGCACGGATACGCGACCATGACCATCGAGAGTGAAACCGTGGAACTGCACGTCGAAGGGGAAAGCATCGCCGGCACCCTGGTCAGCCCCGGCAGCCGCATGCCAGGGATTCTTTTCGTCCATGGCTGGGGCGGCAGCCAGCAGCGCGACCTGGCCCGCGCCCGGCAGATCACCGGGTTGGGCTGCGTGTGCATGACCTTCGACCTGCGCGGTCACGAAAAGACCGAGAGCCAGCGCCTGACCGTCACCCGCGAACAGAACCTGGCCGACCTGCTCGCCGCCTACGACCGGCTGGCGAGCCACCCTTCCGTCGATCCTGGCGCAATCGCCGTGATCGGCAGCAGCTACGGCGGTTACCTGGCCACCCTGCTCACCCCGCACCGCCCCGTGAAGTGGCTGGCGTTGAGGGTACCGGCCCTGTACTGGGACGATGAATGGGACGCGCCCAAGCAGGCCCTGGATCGCCAGCGCCTGAACGCCTACCGCCTGCGCCCCCTCGGCCCGACCGACAACCGCGCCCTCGCGGCCTGCGCCGAGTTTGCCGGCGATGTGCTGCTGGTGGAGTCCGAACAGGATGACTACGTCCCCCACAGCACGCTGATGAGCTACCGCTCGGCGTTCGTCAGCGCCCATTCGATGACCCATCGCCTGGTCGACGGCGCCGACCATGCCCTGTCCAGCGAGGAAAGCCAGAAGGCCTACAGCGCGATGCTCACGGCCTGGATCAGCGAGATGGTCATCGGCGCGCGCCTGGACCGCTACCCTCACTACGCGCCCTGGTACGCCTGAGTACTGCCCAGCTGGCAGTGCAGGCCACCATCGGTGCCGCGCACCAGGCTGCGCAAGGTCTGGTAGGCAGCGAAGTTCACCCCGCGCGCCTGGTGTTCGCCCAGCAGGTCGAGAAACGGTTCCTCGATGAAGCTTCCCGCGGCCGCAGCCCAGGCCTGGCGTGATTGCCAGCGCAGGAGCTGAAGCACCCGGCGACCGTCGTCACTGACCTGGATGCTGACGCTCAGCAAGCCGTCGCAGCGTTGCGCCAGGTGTTCGCTGCGCACCACCAGCGCCTCGGCCAGGGCATCCTGGCGCAGAGGTGGCACGTCGTACTCGATCATCTGGGTGAACCACAGGGAATGGGTGTTGGCCGCCATGTTGCTTCTCCTCGTTTGGGCTCTTGCAGCAGATGGTCGTGGAGGGTAAAACCTCTAGCTAACTCAAGGTCAAGGATTTTATTGCCGATGAAGCCCCCTTCCTCCCAGGAACGCCTGCTCAGCGTCGGCCAGCTGGCCGCCCGTAGCGGCGTGGCCGTGACCGCCCTGCACTTCTACGAGACCAAGGGCCTGATCCACAGCACCCGCAACGCCGGCAACCAGCGGCGTTACCCGCGGGCCGTGCTACGCCGGGTGGCGGTAATCAAGATGGCCCAGCGCCTGGGCATTCCCCTGGCCGATATCGCCGGCGCCCTGGATACCCTGCCCTGTGACCACACGCCTACCGCCGACGACTGGCAGCGCCTCTCGGCGCGCTGGCGCGACGACCTGAGCCGGCGTATCGACGAGTTGGTGATGTTGCGCGACCAGCTCGATGGCTGCATCGGCTGTGGCTGCATGTCGCTGAAAGAGTGCCCGCTGCGCAACCACCACGATCGGCTGGCCGATGAAGGGCCAGGCCCTCACCCGCCCAGCCAGGATTGAGGATCAGATCACCACATTGCGTACGAAACGCACCGCTTCCTCGCCATCATTGCGATAGGCGTAGCGGCAATCGCTGGGGAAGACGAAGAACTCGCCCTTGCCCAACTGCCGCTCGCCGCCTTCGATGACCAGCGTCAGGCGGCCTTCGGTCACATAGATCTGCTCGCTCCAGCCGGCGGCATCCGCCTCGCTGGCGTAGCACTCGCCAGGGGCGAGGGTCCATTCCCACAGCTCGACCTCGCGCCGGGCGGGGCTGCTGCCCAGCAGCACGGCCCGGCTGGCAGGGTGCACGCCGGCCCAGGCCAGCTCGTCGATACGGCTGGGGTCGCGGCGATCGGGCGCCTGGATCAGGGTGCTGAACGCTACCCCGAGCGCTTCGGCGATCAGGTCCAGAGTGGTGAGGCTGACATTCTTCTCGCCGGCCTCGATGGCCACCAGCATGCGCCGGCTGACCCCGGAGCGTTCGGCCAGGGCGGCCTGGCTCAGGCCGGCGTCACCGCGCAGGCGGCGAACATTCTGGCTGACATGCTGCAGCACCGAAGCCCGGTGCTCGGAATCTTTGTGCACTATATTGCTCACTGGTAGGGGGTGCGCAGTATACTGCCCACTTTGCGGCGAATTGTGCGCCGCCCCTTCCGAGTGCGCAAGACCATGAACCAGGCCTCCCCCAGCAAGCCCGCCGTCACCTTCCGCCTGAGCAAGGCCGAACTGGTGCTGGTGTTCATCACCATGCTCTGGGGCGGCACCTTCCTTATCGTGCACAACGTCATGACCGTCAGTGGCCCGATGTTCTTCGTCGGCCTGCGCTTCGCTGCCGCCGCGCTGTTCGTCGGCCTGGTGTCGGCCCGCTCGCTGGCAGGACTGACCGCCACCGAACTCAAGGCAGGGGTGCTGATCGGCGTGTCGATCATGCTCGGCTACGGCTTGCAGACCATGGGCCTGCAGACCATCAGCAGCAGCCAGTCGGCATTCATCACCGCGCTCTATGTGCCCTTCGTGCCCTTGCTGCAATGGCTGGTGCTGGGCCGCCGCCCGGGCCTGATGCCGAGCCTGGGCATCGGCCTGGCCTTCGCCGGGCTGATGCTGCTGGCCGGCCCCGAGGGCGGCGCGCTGCACTTCAGCGAAGGCGAGCTGGTGACGCTGGTCAGCGCCGTGGCAATCGCCGGCGAGATCATCCTGATCAGCCGCTACGCGGGCAAGGTGGATGTGCGTCGGGTCACCGTGGTGCAGTTGGCCACCGCCTCGGCGCTGTCGTTCCTGATGATCGTGCCGACCCAGGAGCAGCTCCCCGACTTCTCCTGGCTGCTGCTGGCCAGCGCGGTGGGCCTGGGCGCCATGAGTGCGGTGATCCAGGTGGCGATGAACTGGGCGCAGAAGTCGGTCTCGCCGACCCGCGCCACGCTGATCTATGCCGGCGAGCCGGTGTGGGCAGGTATTGTCGGGCGGATTGCCGGCGAGCGTTTGCCTGGCGTGGCGCTGATCGGCGGGGTGCTGATCGTGCTGGCGGTGGTGGTGAGCGAGCTGAAGATTCGTCGCCAGGATGAGGCAGAGGCGTTGCCGGACGATGACGCGCGTCAGCGCGAGACGGGGTTGTAGTGCTCCTGCACATCCTCGGGGCTGCAAAGCAGCCCCACGGCTACGCGCTCACCCGCTATGCTTTGTAAAAAACTGTTATAAAAAAACAGCTTGTCACAGCACATTTGTACGATCCTGCAACTGCTTGCGTGTTGGTGATCATCCCCCCGGCACGTATGATCCTTGGCAAACTTCTCAGAACAGAACGCTATGTCATTGATTGTGCTATTGCTTCTGCCCTTCGTGGGCAGTTGCCTGGCGGCTGTCCTGCCGCACAACGCACGCAACGCCGAGTCCATTCTCGCCGGGCTCGTGGCCCTGGTCGGCACCGTCCAGGTGGCGTTGCTGTACCCTCAGGTGGCTGATGGCGGGGTGATTCGCGAGGAATTCCTGTGGCTGCCCAGCCTGGGCCTGAACCTGGTCCTGCGCATGGACGGATTCGCCTGGCTGTTCAGCCTGCTGGTGCTGGGTATCGGCAGCCTGGTGGCGTTGTATGCGCGCTACTACATGTCGCCGCAGGACCCGGTGCCACGCTTCTTCGCCTTCTTCCTGGCGTTCATGGGCGCCATGCTCGGCCTGGTGATCTCCGGCAACCTGCTCCAGCTGGTGTTCTTCTGGGAGTTGACCAGCCTGTTCTCGTTCCTGCTGATCGGCTACTGGCACCACCGCGCCGACGCCCGCCGCGGCGCCTACATGGCGTTGATGGTGACGGGGGCCGGCGGCTTGTGCCTGCTGGTCGGGGCCCTGCTGCTCGGCCATGTGGTCGGCAGCTATGACCTGGACAAGGTCCTGGCTGCCGGCGACATCATCCGCCAGCATGCGCTGTACCCGGTGCTGCTGCCCCTCATCCTGATCGGCGCCCTGACCAAGAGCGCGCAATTCCCCTTCCAGTTCTGGCTGCCCCATGCCATGGCGGCGCCCACCCCCGTATCGGCTTATCTGCACTCGGCGACCATGGTCAAGGCCGGGGTGTTCCTGCTCGCCCGGCTATGGCCCGTATTATCGGGCAGTGAAGAGTGGTTCTGGATCGTCGGCGGCGCCGGTGCCGCCACCCTGTTGCTCGGCGCCTTCGCCGCGATGTTCCAGAACGACCTCAAGGGCCTGCTGGCCTACTCGACCATCAGCCACCTGGGCCTGATCACCCTGCTGCTGGGTCTGAACAGCCCCCTGGCAGCGGTCGCCGCGGTGTTCCACATCCTCAACCACGCCACCTTCAAGGCTTCGCTGTTCATGGCCGCGGGGATCATCGACCACGAGAGTGGCACCCGCGACATCCGCCGCCTCAGCGGTCTGTTCCGCCTGGTGCCGTTCACCGCCACCCTGGCCATGGTCGCCAGCGCCTCGATGGCCGGGGTGCCGCTGATGAACGGTTTCCTGTCCAAGGAGATGTTCTTCGCCGAGACCGTGTTCATCACCTCCACCGCCTGGGTCGAGGCCGCCTTGCCGGTGATCGCCACCCTCGCCGGGACCTTCAGCGTGGCCTATGCGCTGCGCTTCACCGTCGACGTGTTCTTCGGGCCCACGGCCGAGGACCTGCCGCATACGCCCCACGAGCCACCCCGCTGGATGCGCGCGCCGGTCGAACTGCTGGTGCTCACCTGCCTGGTGGTCGGCATCTTCCCGGCACAATCGGTCGGCCCGCTGCTGGCCGCCGCCGCCCTGCCGGTGGTAGGCGGCACTCTGCCGGAGTACAGCCTGGCCATCTGGCACGGCTGGAATGCGCCATTGATCATGAGCCTGATCGCCATGAGCGGCGGCATCGTTCTCTACCTGCTGCTGCGCAAGCAGCTGCAGCGCGGTCGCTTCCCCCACCCGCCACTGATCGAGCGCTTCAATGGCAAGCGCCTGTTCGAGCATGGTCTGGTCCGCTTGATGCTGCTGGCGCGGCATCTCGAGCGCCTGTTGACTACCCGCCGCCTGCAGACGCAGTTGTTCATGCTGGTGCTGGCAGCCTTCATCGCCGGCCTGACGCCACTGCTGTACAGCGGCCTGAGCTGGGGCGAGCGGCCGAAAATTCCCGGCTCCGGGGTCTTCGTCGCGCTGTGGCTGATCGCCATCGCCTGCGCCATCGGCGCCGCCTACCAGGCCAAGTACCACCGTCTCGCGGCACTGATCATGGTCGGCGTCTGCGGCTTGATGACCTGCATCACCTTCGTCTGGTTCTCCGCGCCCGACCTGGCCCTGACCCAACTGGCGGTCGAAGTGGTGACCACCGTGCTGATCCTTCTCGGACTGCGCTGGCTGCCACGGCGTATCGAAGGCGTCTCGCCGCTGCCCGGCAGTCAGGACCGCGCCCGCCTGCGTCGCTTGCGCGACCTGCTGCTGGCGGTGCTGGTCGGCGGCGGCATGGCCCTGCTGTCCTACGCCATGCTTACCCGCCCCACGCCCAACGACATTTCCTCGTTCTTCCTCAGCCGCGCCCTGCCGGAGGGCGGGGGCACCAACGTGGTCAATGTGATGCTGGTGGACTTCCGTGGCTTCGACACCCTCGGTGAGGTCACCGTGTTGGTGGCCGTGGCGCTGACCGTGTTCGCCCTGCTGCGCCGTTTCCGCCCGCCCAAGGAGAGCATGCAGCTGCCGGCACAGCAGCGCCAGCTGGCACCGGACGTGGTCACCGACCTGGTCAACCCGCGCCATGCCACCGACACCGCGCTGGGCTTCATGATGGTGCCGGCCGCCCTGGTGCGCCTGCTGCTGCCGATCGCCCTGCTGGTGTCGATGTACCTGTTCATGCGCGGCCACAACCAGCCCGGCGGCGGTTTCGTCGCGGGCCTGGTGATGTCGGTGGCGTTCATCCTGCAGTACATGGTCGCCGGCACCCAGTGGGTCGAGGCGCAGATGAGCCTGCGCCCACTGCGCTGGATGGGCACCGGCCTGCTCTGCGCCACCCTTACCGGTGCCGGTGCGATGCTGCTCGGCTACCCGTTCCTCACCACCCACACCGCCCACCTGCACCTGCCGCTGCTGGGTGACGTGCATGTGGCCAGCGCGCTGTTCTTCGACATCGGCGTGTACACCGTGGTGGTCGGCTCGACCCTGCTGATCCTCACTGCGCTGGCCCACCAGTCGGTGCGTGCCTACCGCCCCGCCAAGTCCAGCCAAGCAGGAGCCGCCTGATGGAAGAAGTCATTGCAGTCGCCATCGGCGTGCTCGCCGCCTCGGGGGTCTGGCTGATCCTGCGCCCGCGTACCTACCAGGTGATCATGGGCCTGTGCCTGCTGTCCTACGGCGTCAATCTGTTCATCTTCAGCATGGGCAGCCTGTTCATCGGCAAGGAGCCGATCATCAAGGACGGCGTGCCCCACGATTTGCTGCACTACACCGACCCGCTGCCCCAGGCGCTGGTGCTGACCGCCATTGTCATCAGCTTCGCCATGACCGCGTTGTTCCTGGTGGTGCTGCTGGCGTCGCGCGGCCTGACCGGCACCGACCATGTCGATGGCCGGGAGCGTGACGAATGAGCGGGATGAACCAACTGATCATTGCGCCGATCCTGCTGCCGCTGCTCACCGCGGCACTGATGCTGCTGATCGGCGAGAAGCACCGCTGGCTGAAGGCGCGCCTGAACCTGCTGTCCACCGCCATCGGCCTGGGCATCGCCGTGACCCTGCTGATGTGGGTGCGCACCCAGGGCCAGGCGGAGTCCATCGGCGTCTACCTGCCAGGCAACTGGCCGGCGCCGTTCGGCATTGCCCTGGTGGTCGACCACCTGTCGGCGCTGCTGCTGACGCTGACCGGCATCATCGGCTTGAGTGCCCTGCTGTTTGCCCGGGCCCGCTGGGACGGTGCCGGAGCCAGCTTCCACGCGCTGTTCCAGATCCAGCTGATGGGCCTGTACGGCGCCTTCCTCACGGCCGACCTGTTCAACCTGTTCGTGTTCTTCGAGGTGCTGCTGGCGGCCTCCTACGGCCTGCTGCTGCATGGTTCGGGGCGGGCACGGGTCAAGGCCGGGCTGCACTACATCGCCATCAACCTGTTCGCCTCGTCGCTGTTCCTGGTGGGCGCGGCCATGCTCTACGGCGTGACCGGCACCCTGAACATGGCCGACCTGGCACTGAAAGTGCCGCTGGTACCAGAAGCCGATCGTGGCCTGCTGCATGCCGGCGCGGCGATCCTGGCGGTCGCCTTCCTGGCCAAGGCTGGGGTCTGGCCGCTCAACTTCTGGCTGGTACCGGCCTATTCGTCGGCCAGCGCGCCGGTGGCCGCGCTGTTCGCGATCATGACCAAGGTCGGGCTGTACGCCATCCTGCGCCTGTGGACGCTGCTGTTTTCCGGTCAGGCCGGCGCCTCGGCGTTCTTTGGCGGGGAATGGCTGGTCTATGGTGGCCTGGCGACCCTGGCCGTGGCGGCCATGTCGATCCTCGCGGCGCAGCGTCTGGAGCGCCTGGCGGCCCTCAGCATCCTGGTATCCGCCGGCACGCTGCTGGCCGCCGTCGGTTTCGGCCAGCCGATCCTCACCGGCGCCGCGCTGTTCTACCTGGCCAGTTCCACCTTGGCCCTGTGCGCGCTGTTCCTGCTGGCCGAGCTGGTGGAGCGTTCGCGCTCGGCCAACGAGGCGCCGCTGGAAGATGAAGAAGGCGCAATGCCTTCGCCGCTGGAGTCGCTGCACCCACCCAAAGGCATCAACCTGGACGACGAGCAGCAGGTGGTGATCGGCCAGATCATTCCCTGGACCATGGCCTTCCTCGGCCTGAGTTTCATCGCCTGCGCCCTGCTGATCATCGGCATGCCTCCCCTGTCGGGCTTCATCGGCAAGCTCAACCTGATCAGCGCGTTGTTCAACCCGCAAGGCATGGGCGTCAGCCCAGAGCAGCCGCTGGGCGTCGCGGGCTGGACCCTGGTCACCCTGTTGGTGCTGTCCGGCATGGCCTCGCTGATCGCCTTCGGCCGGGTGGGCATCCAGCGTTTCTGGAAGCCCGAGGAGCGCCCCTCGCCGGTGCTGCGTCGCTATGAATGCGTGCCTATCGTCATTCTCCTGGGCCTATGCATCTTCCTCAGCCTCAAGGCTGAGCCGCTGCTGCGCTATACCCAGGACACCGCCGCGAGCCTGAGCACGCCTGAGGCCTACGTCAAGGCGGTGATGGCCACCCGGCCACTGCCCGGCCCGACCACCCTCGGCGCGGAGGCGCAGCCATGAGCCGACTGTTCCCTGCGCCGCTGCTGTCCGTCGCACTGTTCGTACTGTGGCTGCTGCTCAACCTCTCGGTCAGCCCGGGCAACCTGCTGCTGGGTGCCGCGCTGGGCATCCTCGCGCCAATCCTGATGGCCCCGCTGCGCCCGCAGCACGCCCACGTGCGCCGCCCCTGGGCAATCGCCAAGCTGATTGGCCGAGTAGGCCTCGACGTGATCCATTCCAATCTGCTGGTGGCTCGTGGCGTCCTGCGCGCGGGCAGTACTCCACCGCGCTCGGCGTTCGTGCACATCCCGCTGGATCTGCGCGATGCCCATGGCCTGGCAGCATTGTCGATGATCACTACGGTGGTGCCCGGCACCGTCTGGTCTGAACTGGCGCTGGATCGCAGCGTACTGCTGCTGCACGTGTTCGACCTTGAAGACGAAACGGCCTTCATCGAGCACTTCAAGCACACCTATGAACGCCCGCTGATGGAGATCTTCGAATGAGCGGCCTGCTCGCCTATGCCGTCCTCACCAGCCTGTTCATCTTCGCCATCGCCATGGGCCTGGCACTGATCCGGGTGTTCCGCGGCCCATCCGCCCAGGACCGGGTGCTGGCACTGGACTACCTGTACATCCTGGGCATGCTGATGATGCTGGTACTGGGTATTCGTTACGCCAGTGACACCTACTTCGAGGGCGCGCTGCTGATCGCCCTGTTCGGCTTCGTCGGCTCGTTCGCCCTGGCCAAATTCCTGCTGCGTGGCGAGGTGATTGAATGAACGAAGCTATCGAACTGCCGTTCTGGCTGGAACTGCTGGTATCCACGCTGCTGCTGCTGGGCAGCCTGTTTGCCCTGATTGGCGCCATTGGGCTGGTTCGTCTGAAAGACTTCTTCCAGCGCATGCACCCGCCCGCCCTGGCTTCGACCATCGGCGCGTGGTGCGTGGCGGCGGCCTCGATCCTGTACTTCTCGGTGCTCAAGCAGAGCCCGGTGCTGCATGCGTGGCTGATCCCGATCCTGCTGTCGATCACCGTGCCGGTGACCACGCTGCTGCTGGCCAGGGCCGCGCTGTTTCGCAAACGCACCTCGGGTGAAAACGTACCTGAGGAAGTCAGCAGCGGGCGCGACCGCGGCAACTGAGGCTCATGCCTGGCTCATGCGCTGCAACTCGCGGCGTACCATGGCGGCAAACGGCGGCGGGCTCATCCGATAGAGCTCGCCGGCTACCCAGGCCAGCCAGGCGCCTTGCAGCACATCCCGGCGCGCCAGCAGGCGCTCGGCCTCCTCCACCGCACGGGCCTGATACTCGCGGTGAAAGTCTGCCCGCGAGCCCGAGCTGGGCTCGTCGCTCATTCGCTGGCCTTGAAGGTGGTCAACTCGCCCTTACGCCATTTGGCGACCTTGCCGGTCACCGCCTTGAGCAGTTTGCCCAGGCCTTCCTGCACCTGTTGCTGTGCAGCGAACACCAGCATCACGCCATGCCCATCGCGGAACACGATACCGTCGCCTTCCGGTACCGAGACGAAGGCGTAGTCGCCCTGGCCATAGACGTTCAACTTGATCTCGCGAAAACGCAACTCCAGCTTGCCACCCTCACGGCTGGGCAACACCGCGGCACGGAAGTGGTCACCCACCTTCAATTCGAGGCGCTGCTTGTCGTCAACCACCATGGCGTCTTCGGTGTCGATTTCGGCCATGTACAGGCCTTCCGGATTCTGCTCGGTGACATAGATGAAACGCCCGTGGAACAGCTTGACCAGTTGGGCGCGCAAGTCGCCCAGGGCGAACAACGCATGGGTATCCAGTGTACTGACTGCCAATGAAAGGCTCCTCACATCGATTGCAACGGCCACGCCACGGACACAGGTTGCGTCAGGTGGCAGGCACTTTTTAGTCAAGGTCCGCAGGACCGTGGAAACAAGCAACAAAGCGTCCACGCGCAACGGCGCAAGGGCAACCAGGAAGCAGTTCACCCAGCCACCGCCCGGCGATGCGAAGTAAGCTTCGGCTTGATTCCGCAAAGGGAAACGTAATGTCCGACAGCAAAAATGCCGGAAAGGATGCGACAAACAGCGCCAGTTCTTTCGCCAGAAAGAAATGCTGGCCTTCAGTCGCTCATTACAGGAGAGCGAATATGCACGAAAACACCGAAACCCGTCGAGAGGCACGTAACATTTCCGGCCAGGATATGCCGCGCTACATCGTCATTCCCGCCGGTATCGCCTTCTACCACATCGCCGAGCGCGATACGGGCCGGGTCAGGGGTTTTCGCCAATGCCACGAGCAAGCTTGCGCACTGGCGCGACAGTTCGAGCGCTGAACGCCTCAGGCCACGTTACAGCTGCCCAGCAAGGCCAGCCAGGCATCTCGGCACTCCAATGCTTCGGCGCGGCTGGCGAACGCTGTGCCACGACGCTCGCCGTCGACCAGTACTACCCAACACACACGGTTGCCCAGGGCCTGCATTGAGCGCGGCACGCCAGTCCCGATCATGACGGCTACATCGACTTGGCTATTCATCATTCCCTCCGGAATTTAATTAGCAACCTAACGATGTGCGCATGATACGATCTGCCCTGCCTGGGAAAAAGCGCCGCCAGGTACAGCTGTATTGCAGTTACGGCAACAAATCCGCTCAATCCAGCCCGGGTTCAGGCCGGTAGCCCAGGCGCAGCCCACCCCAGTGCCGGCCCTGGACGAAGATCGGCACCGACAGGTCATGCATCAACTCGCCGGTGTCACGGGTGTAGGTCTGCAACAGCACCCGCTGCTGGTGATTGCCGCAGCGGCTGCCGGTACGGTCGTCGAAGATGCGTTTGCTGCGATTGTGCGCGGTGTCGTGGGCCGGATCGCCGGTCAACGGCTGATTGAAGGCACTGTTATGGGTTGGCACATACCCTTGCTGGGTGCAGGCGATGGCATACACCAGCCCGTCGTGCTGTACCAGCGGTTCCTGGATCTGCGGCAGCACGGTGTCGGTGTAAGGGTCGAAGCGCGTACTGAAGCGCGGTGGCTGCATGCCGGCGATCGGTCGGTACTGGCGATCGAACAGGTCGTCCAGACTGATCCGCCCCTGCCCGATATCCGCCTCGAAACGCTCGCCGATCTGCCGGGCACCGGCCTGGGCCAGTTCGAAAACCCGCTGGTGATAGGCATCCAGCCCCACCTCGGCCAGACGCTCGCTGAGGTTCTCGACCTGCCCTTCCATCTGCACCGCCGCTTCGGCCAGGCGCCGGGTCTGCTGGTCGCTGACCTGCAAGTCGCCACGCACCTGGGCCACGGCCTGGAACAGGGTATCGAGCTGGGCCTGGTTGGTCTGCGTCCCCTCGGCGATCTCGCTGACCTGGCCTTCGACACTGGCCGCCAACTCGGCGATCTGCGCCAGCTGCCCACCGGTCTGCTCGACTTGCTCGACCCCGGCGCCCAGCTCATCGGCCAGCCCCCGGATCTGCGCCACCACCTGGGCGGTGCGTGCCTGGATGTCGGCCACCATCTGCCCGACCTCCTCGGTGGCGCTGGCGGTGCGCCCGGCCAGGCCACGTACTTCATCGGCGACCACCGCGAAGCCACGGCCGTGCTCGCCGGCCCGCGCCGCTTCGATGGCGGCATTGAGCGCCAGCAGGTTGGTCTGGCTGGCAATTGCCTGGATCACAAGGGTGACCCGGGCGATATCCTCGCTACGCTGGTGCAACGCTTCGATCAGCTCGCGGCTGGCGCTGGCCCGCTCGCTCAGGTCACGCATGCGCTGTATCGACTCGCCCAGCACGGCGCTGCCCGCAACGCTGCTGTCATGGGCCGATCGCGCGGCGGCCAAGGCCTGCTGGCTGAGCTGGGCGGTGGCCTGCTCGGTGGTGATCATGATCTCGGCGCTGCCGACGATCTCCTGGGCCGCGCCCAGTTGCGACTGTACCCGCGCCGCCAGTTGCTGCACCGAATGGGCCACTGCGGCGGCCGACAAGGCATTGTGGCTGGTACCGCGCGCGAGCTCTTGCAGCAGGTCATCATCCTGCGCGGTGGGCGCAACCGCAGGCACTGGGGCACGCCGTCCACGCGGTAGCCACAGCACCAGCAGCGCCAGGGGCACGGCCAGGTACAACGCCAACCCGGCATAGGCCATGGCGGCCAGCAGTGCGCACAGGGCAACACCCTGCAACAGGGCAACACCGGCACCCGTTCGGCAAGGCTCAGGCCGAGGCGTGTCACCGGCCGACAGAGATCCTTCTCGCATCATCTTCGTGGTCCATCCGCATGTCGTTATTGTGACGTCATTAAACGCCACTATAACGCCATTATCCATGCCTCCAGAGGAGCAAGACGGTCGCACTTGATGCAAGGCAAGAAAGCAAGAAGGCCCCAGGGATCGCTCCGTGGGGCCTTGCGCAGGGCGTTGAATCAGATCTGCCGCTGGTGGCGGTCGAGCTGTTCGTGGCGCTCCTGGGCTTCGATGCAGTACTTGGTGGTCGGGCTGATCAGCAGGCGCTTCAGGCCGATCGGCTCGCCGCTGTCATCACACCAGCCAAAGCTTTCTTCGGTGATGCGGTCCAGGGCCATCTCCAGCTGCGGCAGCAGGCGCTGGTCGCGGTCGATGGCGTTTACCAGCCAGGTACGTTCTTCCTCGACCGAGGCCACATCAGCGGGATCCGATGGGGTATCCAGGCTTTCGATGGCGGTGCGGCTGAGTTCGATGCGCTCGTGGGTTTCGACTTTCATCGCCTGCAGCAGCGCGGTGAAGTACGCGAGCTGCTCGGCGTTCATGTAGTCATCGGCCGACATGGCCAGCAACTGTTCCTTGGTCATCGATTTCTCTATGAAAAATGTGCATATGGGCGATTCGGGTGCCGCCGACGCTGCTGCGTCGGCCGCGGAATTCTTCAAGCGCCAACCGGCACTCTTTTACAGGGGGCGGAAGTCTAAGGTGCCAAGCGGCGGCGGGCAACAGTATTGACGGACGATTTGCCTGAAATCGCCAGGAATCCGCTCATTGGCATCGTCTTTTCCCTGAACGACGCGGCAGCAAGCAATATGCCGAAATAAAAAGTCAGGTTTGACATGTGGTAGCCCACTACCGCAGTCCAAGCCCTGCAGGGTGCCCAAATCGGTACCCCTCTCCAAGATCAAGTTCGAACGATGAGCAACAGCGCGCACCCCCGACTACCCCGTGCAAGTAACCTCGACTGTGATATCGCCAAGCGTTTCACCGACCGCCCAACACTGCTGGACGCGGCCGATCAGATACTACGAGAACGTTGGCATGAGCATTTCCCCAATGATGGGCTTGACCCCTTGACCCTATACGTTGCCAGCCGGCACCCACACAGGGATAGCACTTGGACCCGCCCCTTGTCGCAAGTGCTTGTGGAGCGCTACTGCCAACGCCAGACGCTGAACCTCACACCTGGTGACGACTACCTCACCCACCGTGTGCAACCCGACCCAAGCTGGAAGCTGGACATCGACCTGCACCCGGTCGAGTTACTGATCAACGAGGCCGCACCGCAATTGCTGGCGGTCTATCGTCAGTCGCTCGTCGACTACTGGAGCCGCTTCGATGCGTCTGGCAAGACGCCATGGCAATGGTTCGCCAATTACCTGCGTGACCAACTGCACACAGCGATCGAGCAACAGCGCGAAGCAAACACTTGGCCAGGTTTTGCCCTGGCGAGTGCCAGGCTCGTTCATGACTATCCGGATCCATCTGCGCACGGCACCTGGCAGAACACCGCAGGGCTCAAGGTTTCTCATCTGGTGGTGGACTTCTCGGCGGACGGCAAGCTGGATACCGACCTGGCCAGCGCATTGTTGATCGAACATACCGATGGCAACCCTGGGCGCGACCTGACCCTGCTCTTTACGCTCACAGGCAAATTGTACCGTTTCACTTCCCGCCAGCACCTGCTGCAAAGCGTTGGACGCTATTGGCCCAGCGAAGACCAACTCGCGCCGTACGTGATAAGCATCGGCCCACTCACCCAGGCGGTTTTCGACCGCCAGGCGCTAGGCCTGCTCGACCAGCAGCTACGTGTGATCACCCAGCGGGCCAATCACTACCGCAGCAAGCTGGACGCCCTGAACATGAATCAGGACCTCGACCGGCTTACATCCATGCTCGATTTCTGCAACGACGCCGAAGCCACGCAACGCCAAGCCTTGTCCGAGCATTTACCCGAGTGGCTGCGCGACGCGCCGGGCCGCCCGCTGATGCACTACAGCAATCTGCTCCTCGATGTCGCCCAAGGCGTTCAGGATGCCAACGGCGAGTCGTGGCTGGATGGTATCGACAATGCCGAAACGTTTGCCAACCGGAAAATCAGCGAGCGCTTTGCCATGGACCACCCCGATGACTCGCCCTCGGTGGAACAGATCCGGATCATCAACTACCAGACCACTGCCGTTGCTGCACCGGGCCAAGACGCAATCGTCACCACGGGCGAGGTTACGCCTGTCATGTTCACCCTTGCCCAATTGGCCATCGGCAACCTAGGTTTGCTCAAGTCAGGCCGGGTGGAGCTGAGCAACACGACCGGTGACACATTGCCCAAGTGGCTGAATGAACACTATCTGCGGACCGTAATCAGCGAAACCGACATCGCCACCCTTTATCCGGCCATGCTACGCGAGCGGCTACTGGACGACCCGTCTCAACGCGGCTCACGCCAGACCTTGCTGACCAACCAGCTGCGAAGCCAGCTGCCAGCGCTGGCCCAGGAGCTGTACCTGCGCGGCAAGCTGCTGGATCAACAGGTCGTCGATCGCATAGCCGAGGTATTCGAGGCCATCGACGATGGTGCGCCCCACTGGGTGATGCGTCCGCTCGGTTTCATCAAGGCGCCGGGTTCGACAGTAGACTATCCGTGCAACACCTGGCTGATCGAACCGCTGTCGCCAAACGGCGACTCCTGCCTGCTATACCGCCCACTGCATGAAGATAGCCTGCTGCAATTCACCGACCGCCTCGCGCTGTTCGTTGCCATCAGCAACCCAGGCAAGCTCCAGAACGACCTTTTGCAACGCCTGCCGGCAGACACTCGACGCTTCTATGCCCATGGTGGATTCCTCGAGCCGCATCTGTTCGTGATACTGGAGGACACCAGCGCCACGCCCTTTGAAACGCCAGCACCCGTGAAACTGGCACTAACCCCTCCTGTTGCCAAACCAGGAGAAGCGCTTTACCAGGCCTGTGTGAACGAGTCGATCCAGCATTTCGCCGATCAGGCATCGAGCACCGCGCAAACCCGCTGGGCCAGCTGGAAGGCGCTAGGATGGCTGCTGTTCAATACCTTGCTGCCCCTGGCAGGCGGAACCTTGGGCAAGGTCGCGTGGCTGGCGCAGATGGAAGTGGCGCTGGCTGAATATGTCGATTCCGACACAACCCTTGAACCTGATGAGCCTCGTCTGTCCCTGGTCAACCTGTTGGTCAATATCGCGACGTTGCTCTTTTTCCACTCGCTCGTGCGCCAGCGTCTGGAACAGGGTGAGACGGCGGCGTTCCGAGGGCCGGTACCTTCGACACAGACATCCGCTTTGCCGACACCCACCACACCCGCCGTGACCGACACAGCCCTTGGATTCGACCTCGGCTGGTCGCGCCCCGATTCACACCTGAGCGCCACCCAGCGCGCGCAGCTACAGGCATTGAAAGCCGAAATCGCCGCTGCCGCCCTCGGTCCCGCCATTCCCAATGGCCCGTTGCGTGGCCTGCATTTACTGAACAACAGGCTCTACACCCTGCTGGACGGCAACGTGTATGAGGCGGTACTCGACACTGCGCGCAACCAGATGCGTATCAACGGCCCGGACCTCACCCCAGGGCCGTGGCTACGCCATGATGAAGCCGGACGCTGGCGAATGGACCTGAGCCTGGCCCTGAAGGGCGGCATGCCACTTTCTGGGCAGTTACGCCGATTGCAACTGGAAAAGCAAAACGCGCTGAGTAGCGTGAACGAACTGATCAGGGCGGACAAGGAATCCATTTCCGCCAAGATCAAGGAGCAAGGCACCATCGACAACCTGGTAGCTGCCACCCACGATGACACTACCTTGCAACGCTGTCAGGACAAGGCGCAGGCACTTTCCGCCTTCTGGACCACGCACCTCGAGCGACTCCACACTCGCAACGGCCTCGAACCAATCAAGGACTTCAAGAAGGTGCAGGCCTTTGCCCTGTACCAGGATAGTTTTTGCCAACGGCTATTGCGCAAGATCCTGCACATGCGCTACCAGCCTGTTCGCGAACAATTGCTGCAAATAGCCAGGCAGCAAGTCACGGACCAGGATCTGGCCGCCAGTGACGCGCACATTGCCGCCACGCGCTTGGATCGCATTGCGCCACTGATCGACCAGATGATCGAGAACAACAAGCACCTGCGCCAATGCCAGGATGCCCTGAACAAACTGGCGAGCCCGCGGCAACCCGAGATCCTTCAGTGGCGCAACCTGGCCGCCATCCTGCCTGCCACGGCGGAGCGTGACTTGATTCTGCGCTTCCTGCGCCTTGAAGGGCTGCTCAATCGTCTGACGCTGGTGCATGGCCTGTCAGGTGAAGCCCCATACTGGCGAGACCGCTTCTGGCGTAGCCTCGAGCTTGGCATAGCCCAACGCGCCAAGCTGCTCAAACTCAGCGACACAGACCCCGAGGTGACTGTCAGGCTGCTGCGCAGCATTGTCGATCAACTCCAGGCCTCGGCACGCCAGTTAAGCCACTTTGTCGAGCATATCCAGGGCAACGCCGCACTGCAGACTGCACACCAATTGCAAGCAGAACTCGACTGGATAACCTCGCACCTCAAGCAGGACCTGGCCGAGCTGCCGGACTACCCACCAGTCAGCAATCTCCGGCAACTGCGCAAGAAGATGCCGGGACTGATCGAGACCATCGACCATGGGCTGCTGCTGGCCGAGCCACGTGGCAATGATGCCAATACCGTCGATATCCCAGGCCCCGACAGCAAGGCACCAACCCGGACCTATCATTTGAAGCAAGGAGAGTGGGTCGAGCTCAAACCCGACAACATCGCGCCCAGGCCCACCGGGGTCAGCCTCAAACGCCTGCTCAAAGGCAGTGACCGACTGATGCAAGACGCGCGCGATGAGTACGCAAGGCTTCAGAGAGCATCGAGCCGATACTTGCCCGTCGAACTTGAAGAGTCCGTGAACCATCAACGGGATCGGTTGCTCGCCCAGGTAGAGGCCATCGAATCACGCCTGACCGACGACAACGAAACAGATGAGGCCCAGGGCGGCAAGGACGCCGAACTGGTATCGCGCAACTTACGTTCGCTGGCCGAAGAGTTGCAGGGAAAAGCCACCGAGCTGCGCATATCGGCGGCCCTTGGGCAACCACCACGCATGGGGGAAGTCATGTTCCTGGTCGACCATCACCAGGTCAGCATCAGCGCAGTGGAAACCCGCACGAAACTGGCCAGGAGCAAAGGCAGGCCCGCTGATTTTCTCGATGAGTACAGCATCAGCCACCAGGGCCAGGTGCTGTGGTATGCCCATTTCCATTATCCCGCGATGGACACAGCCAAGGCCGACTTCACCGCCGGCCACCTCAAGACAGCCGCACAGCGCCATCTTTCAGGGCAGCGCCATGCCGACGGCACTGGCGGCACGGCCGAGGTGTACCGTAGCCCCATCACGGGAGCCGTCGCCGCGCGCTATTTCTTCAACCTTTGAACCAAGGGGCGCGGCCAATGCCGCGCCCCTGTGCGTCAGTTGTCCTTGAACTGCGCCTCGCGCTTGGCGATGAAGGCGGCCATGCCTTCCTTCTGGTCCTCGGTGGCGAAGGCAGCATGGAACACCCGGCGCTCGAAGCGCACGCCTTCGCTCAGGGTGACCTCGAAGGCGCGGTTGACGCTTTCCTTGACCATCATGCTCACCGGGATGGACTTGGCAGCAATGGTCGCAGCCACCTTCAGTGCTTCTTCCACCAGCTCGGCCTGCGGCACGATGCGTGCCACCAGGCCGGCACGCTCGGCTTCCTCGGCGCCCATCAGGCGGCCGGTCAGGCACAGCTCCATGGCCTTGGCCTTGCCCACCGCGCGAGTCAGACGCTGGGTGCCGCCCATGCCCGGCAGCACGCCGAGGTTGATTTCCGGCTGGCCGAACTTGGCGTTGTCGGCGGCGAGAATGAAGTCGCACATCATCGCCAGCTCACAGCCACCACCCAGGGCGAAGCCGGAAACTGCGGCGATGACAGGCTTGCGCCGGTTGGCGATGCGGTCGGCGTCGCTGAACAGGTCTTCGACATAGATCTGTGGGTACTTCAGCTCCGCCATTTCCTTGATGTCAGCGCCCGCGGCAAAAGCCTTGGCCGACCCCGTCAACACCACGCAGCCAATGTTCGGGTCTTTCTCCAGCTGGTCCAGGGCCTGGTTGATCTCGCCGACGATCTGCGCATTCAGTGCGTTGAGCGCCTGCGGGCGATTGAGGGTGATCAGGCCGACCTTGCCATGGATATCCAACAGGATGGTTTCGAATGCCATGCAGACTGCTCCTTCAAAGATTGCGCGCAATGACCATGCGCTGAATATCGCTGGTGCCTTCGTAGATCTGGCAAACCCGCACATCGCGGTAGATGCGCTCCAGCGGGAAGTCGCTCAGATAGCCATAACCACCAAGTGTCTGCAAGGCATCCGAACAGACCTTTTCGGCCATTTCCGAGGCGAAAAGCTTCGCCATCGAAGCCTCCACCAGCGCCGGGCGTCCAGCATCGCGCAACGCCGCGGCGTGCAGCACCATCTGCCGCGCCACGGCGATTTTCGTCGCCATGTCGGCCAGGCGGAAAGCCACGGCCTGGTGTTCGATCAATGGCTTACCGAAGGTCTGGCGTTCGTTGGCGTAGTCGCGGGCCGCTTCGAAGGCGGCGCGGGCCATGCCCACCGACTGCGAGGCGATGCCGATCCGTCCGCCTTCGAGGTTGGCCAGGGCGATCTTGTAGCCCTGCCCTTCTTCACCGAGGCGGTTGGCCACCGGCACGCGCACATTGTCGAAGATGATCTGGCAAGTGTCGGAGGCATGCTGGCCGAGCTTGTCCTCGACCCGCGCCACCTGGTACCCCGGAGAATCGGTGGGCACGATGAAGGCCGTGATGCCGCGCTTGCCGGCGTCCGGGTCGGTGACGGCGAAGACGATCACCACCCCGGCGTTCTGCCCGGAGGTGATGAACTGCTTGCTGCCATTGAGCACATAGTGGTCGCCGTCCAGGCGGGCGCGGGTCTTCAGGCTGCTGGCGTCGGAGCCGGCCTGGGGCTCGGTCAGGGCGAACGCGCCGAGCATCGCGCCGCTGGCCAGTGGCGCGAGGAACTGCTGCTTCTGCGCCTCGCTGCCGAACTTGAGGATCGGCACGCAACCCACAGAATTGTGCACGCTCATGATGGTCGAGCAGGCGCCGTCACCGGCGGCGATCTCCTCCAGGGCCATGGCGTAGGCCACGTAGCCGGTGTCGCTGCCACCGTATTGCTCCGGCACCAGCATGCCGAACAGGCCCAGCCCGGCCATCTCCTCGATGGCCTCCTTGGGGAAGCGGTGTTCCTTGTCCCACTGCTCGGCGAACGGCTTCAGCCGCTCCTGGGCAAAATCCCGCACCGCGTCGGCGATCTGTTGTTGCTCGTCAGTTACCAGCATGGTTCACCTCAGTACAGGCATTCGACAGCCATGGCCGTGGCCTCGCCACCGCCAATGCAGATGGCCGCCACGCCACGGCGCAGGTTGTTCTGGCGCAGGGCCGACAGCAGGGTCACCAGGATCCGCGCGCCCGAGGCGCCGATCGGGTGGCCCAGGGCGCAAGCGCCGCCATGGATGTTGACCTTGTCGTGGGGCAGGTCGAGGTGCTTCATGGCCGCCAGGGTGACCACGGCGAAGGCCTCGTTGATCTCGAACAGGTCGACCTCGGAAAGGTTCCAGCCGGTGCGTTTCAGCAGCTTGTCGATGGCACCGATTGGGGCTGTCGGGAACAGCGCCGGGGTGTCGGCGAAAGCTGCATGACCATGGATTACCGCCAGGGGTTTAAGGCCACGCTTCTCAGCCTCGGAGCGGCGCATCAGCACCAGCGCCGCGGCGCCGTCGGAGATGGAGCTGGAGTTGGCGGCGGTGACAGTACCGCCTTCGCGGAAGGCCGGCTTGAGCTGCGGGATCTTGTCCAGGCGCGCCTTGGGCGGCTGCTCGTCATCCTTGATGACGCGCTTCTCCTTGCCCTCGGTGATTTCCACCGGGACGATCTCGGCAGCGAAACGGCCGCTCTTGATCGCATCCTGCGCACGGGTCAGCGAGGCGATGGCAAAGGCATCCTGGGCTTCGCGGCTGAAATCGCCTTTCTGCGCGCAGTCTTCGGCGAACGTTCCCATCAGCCGCCCTTTGTCGTAGGCGTCCTCGAGGCCGTCCATGAACATGTGATCGATGATCTTGCCGTGGCCCATGCGGTAGCCACCACGGGCTTTATCAAGCAGATACGGGGCGTTGGTCATGCTCTCCATGCCACCGGCGACGATCACGTCGGCGCTGCCGGCCAGCAACTGGTCGTGGGCCAGAATAGCGGCCTGCATGCCCGAGCCACACATCTTGTTCAGCGTGGTGCAGGTGGTGTGCTTGTCCAGCCCGGCGCCGAGTGCCGCCTGGCGTGCCGGAGCCTGGCCCTGGCCAGCCGGCAGCACGCAGCCGAACAATACTTCCTGGACGCTGGCGGCATCGATACCGGCGCGCTCGACGGCGGCACGGATCGCAGCGCTGCCCAGCTGCGCCGCGGTCAGGCTCTTGAGGTCGCCCTGCAGGCCGCCCATGGGCGTGCGCACGGCGCTGACGATAACGATCGGATCATTGGCGAGGGTCATGTTCGTTGCTCCTTACTTGGCAGCCATGCGCAGCGCGCCGTCGAGGCGAATCACCTCGCCGTTGAGCATGCTGTTCTCGATGATGTGGCGGGCCAGTGCCGCATATTCCTGCGGACGGCCCAGGCGTGGCGGGAACGGCACCCCGGCAGCCAGCGAGGCACGTACTTCCTCGGTCATGCCGGCCATCATGGGGGTTTCGAAGATGCCGGGGGCGATGGTCATCACACGGATGCCGAAACGCGCCAGCTCACGGGCGGCCGGCAGGGTGAGGCTGGCGATGGCCCCCTTGGAAGCGGCATAGGCCGCCTGGCCGATCTGCCCATCGTAGGCGGCGATGGAGGCCGTGTTGATGATCACGCCACGCTCACCGCCCTCGTCCGCCTGCCCCTCGGCCATGGCTGCGGCAGCCAGGCGCAGCAAATTGAAGCTGCCGATCAGGTTGACGTTGATGACCTTGGCAAAGCTGCCCAGGGCGTGTGGGCCGTTCTTGCCCAGGACCTTCTCGGCACCGACAATGCCGGCGCAGTTGACCAGACCCTGCAGGCTGCCGAAGGCGCTGACGGCGGCATCGACGGCCGCCTTGGCCGCCTGCTCGTCGCTGATGTCGGCCACCGTGAATCGGGCATTTGTGCCCAGCTCGGCGGCCTTGGCCTCAACTGCCGCTGCGTTCAGGTCGACCAGCATGACCTTGGCGCCGGCCTCGATGAGCATCTGCGCGGTAGCGGCGCCCAGGCCCGAGGCCGCGCCGCTGACGATAAAGTGCTTGTTTGCAATATGCATGACGGTCTTCCTTCAGGCGCCCGCAGCGATCGGCTGCGCGGCTTGTTGTCGGGCGATTTCCTGATTGCGCAGGATGAAGCGTTGCAGCTTGCCGCTCGGGGTCTTGGGCAGCTCGCCGACGAATTCGATTTCACGCGGGTAGGCGTGGGCGTACAGGCGCTGACGCACGTGTTGGCGCAGGGTTTCCTCCAGCTCGGCACTCCCTTGGTAGCCCTGGCCGAGCACCACGAAGGCCTTGATCAGCTCGGTGCGCTCCGGGTCGGGCTTGCCGATCACCGCCGCCTCGACCACCGCCGGGTGTTCGATCAGCGCGCTCTCCACGTCGAACGGTCCGACCCGGTAGCCGGAAGTGGTGATCACATCGTCGCTGCGGCCGACGAAGCTGATGCTGCCGTCCGGGTTCAGTTCGACGGTGTCGCCACTGAGGTAGTACTTGCCGACGAACGCCTTGGTCGGCAGCCCGTGGTAGCCGGCAAACCAGCACAGCGGCGACTGCTCGCGGTCCACCGCGAGGATCCCCGGCTGGCCGGCGGGCAGTTCGCTGCCCTGCTCATCCAGTACCACGATGCGGTGGCCGGGGATGGCGAAACCGGCCGAACCCAAGTGCACCGGGTGCTCGAGTTCATGGTGGTTGCACAGCACCATGCCCAGCTCGGTCTGGCCGTAGTGGTCGTGGATGGTCACCCCCAGTTCGCTGGCGAACCAACGGATCACTTCGGGGTTCAGTGGCTCGCCAGCGCTGCTGACCACCCGCAGGCGGCCCTTGATCGGCGCCGAGAAGGTGCTGCCTGCGGCGATCAGCAAGCGGTAGGCCGTGGGTGAACCGGCCAGGTTGGTGATGCCGAGCTTGTCGATGACCCGTGCGCAACTCTCCACGCTGAACGGCCCATCGTAGAAAGTGGTGGCATGGCCCAGTGACAGCGGTCCGGTGACCGCGTAGTACAAGCCGTAGGCCCAGCCCGGGTCAGCCAGGTTCCAGAAGTTGTCCTCGGGACGCAAGCCAATGGCATCGCGCATGTAGCCCTGAAAGGCAACGATGGCCCGCAGCGGCACTTCCAGCGGCTTCGCCGGCCCAGTGGTGCCGGAGGTGAACATCAGCAGGAACGGATCGTCGCCGCGGCGCATCACGGGCTCGCAGACGCTGCTTGCAGCCTCCAGCGCCCGGTGGAAATCCAGCTCGCCATTGCCTGCCCCGACCGTGATGATGAACGGGCAATCCGCCACGTCATCGAGCTTGGGCCGGTTGTTGCAATCGGTGACCACCACCTTGGCATGGGACTGCTCGAGGCGGTGCTCGATGGCCCTGGGGCCAAATGCGGTGAACAGCGGCTGGTAGACCGCACCCAGGCGCCAGGTGGCGAGGATGGTTACCAGCAACTCGGGCGTGCGCGGCATCAGCCCGGCGACCCGGTCGCCGGCCTGGACCCCTTGGCTTTTGAGCACATTGGCCAGGCGGCTCGCCATACCCTGCAACTGGTCGAAACTGTAACGCCCACCGTTACCGTCACGGTCTTCCCAGATCAGGGCGGGCTGGTCGCCGCCGGTGTGCCGGTCGCAGCATTCGACACAGGCGTTGAGGGCGTCGAAGTTGCCATGCAGCGCCGCATCGGCGGCCCGGGCATGGTCGAACGAGCGAGCAGCCTCGGTATAATCGCGCATTGTCGGACTCCTGGTTTCTTGTTTTTGGAGTTGAACCATCGGTCCGACGATGTTCGCGCCACGTACTTCACGCGGCAATGGCCAAAGCTGTCAATCTGGATGACCGGTTTGGCCTGGCTCAGCCCCGCCCACGCTCACGCCCCATGAGAAACTCACGAGTCAGTTGCAGCATCTGAGCATGCTCGTCCGAGACCCGGTCGATTTCCAGGCCATCCAGCAACTGGTTGTACTCCGCCACCGACAGTTGCGCCTGGCGCCCCTGTAACACCGTATGCCGGGAAACATAGAGCTGATCGAGGGCATCGAACACCTGCCCATGCCGCTCACGCAAATAGCGCTGCCAGAACAACCGCTGGCTGAGACTTTCGGCCAGGCCCTCTGGTGATTCCGCCGTGCGTACCGCCTGGAACGCCTCCTCGAGCATATCGGCATCGACCCCTGCAGCATCGGCGTACAGCATCGCGTGGGGCTGCGCCGGCAGTGCCAGCCTCTGACGCAGTTGCACGCGGTAGTAAAGCCCGGTCGCGACCTGATCAACATCTTCGCCCTCGGCGATACGCGCAAGGATGTCGTGGCGGGCGAATCGTTCAACTGTCTCCAGGCGGAAAAGACCCCGCCCCAATGCCAGCAGTTCATCACCGCGCTCCTGCAAGGTGTTGCGTTCGGCAGTGTCGATGCTCTGCAGGACCAGCAGTTCGCTGAAGCGATCGGCTACGCTGTTCTCGCAACTCAACGGCAAGGCCGCCAGGCCATATACTCTTTCGCGCAGGTCGCTGTTCTCTGGCAGTGCGCCGAGCAGTCGCCAGACCCGCTGTTCCAGCATCGCTCGCGCATCGCTGTAATCGGCGGTATGGAGCAGATGGCCGAGCAAGGTAAACAGACCGTCACTTCCCGGCAACGCCTGGAGCGTGTCCCATTGCATGGACCTGGCGTTGCAGAGCCCCTCATCCACCGCGGTGATCCAGGTTTCGCGCGTTCGGAGCGGATCGATCACTCGCCGCCCCTGCGGGAGGTGGTGATGCTCCTGGACAAGATCCAAGGCATACAACCCCTGGATTTCGCGCACACGCAAGTCATTGCCGCTCACCAGGAAGGCTCGACGGAATACATTGGGCATCGCCTGGATCTCCAACGGAACCGTGGTCAGTTCGTTATCACGCAGATCCACGCACTCAAGCCCTTCGCAAAGCTCGATTCCCGACGGCCACTCGACCAGACGGGTACGACGCAGATTCAAGTCGACCAGGTGCGACAACAGGTCGAAGCGGAAGTGATAGGCGCCCAGCGGGTTGTAGCTCAAGTCCAGGTGGGTCAGGTGGGGCAGCCCGTTCAACGCATTAAGGCCGGTAAGGTCGAGTCGAATAGTGTTATGCGCCAGCCGCAACCGACGTAGCTCGACCAGATAGGCAAGGCCCCGAGGTACTTGCAACAAGCGATTGCCATTCAGGTTCAGTTCACGCAAGGCTGTAAAGCACTGCAGAAAATCCGCATGAACATTCGTCAGCCTCCCTTCAGCCAAGGTCATCGCGGTAACCCGCGAGAAGTCCAGCTGCGGAGGAAGCGATGGCAACGTAGTCACCTGCATGCCAATGCAGCTCAACCGCTGCCCGGCCGGCAGCCCGTCTGCTGCCGGCATCGGCTCTCCTTGCAAACGCCAGGCACGACGCACCTGCATGGCGAAGCGCTCACGCACCCGCTGCTGGGCAGGATTCAGCTCCGCGCTGACCCATCGGTTCAGGTGTATATCCAATTGCTGGGCGTCATCTTCCAGGTTTGCCAGATGCTGAAAGACCGGGCCGTCACGCCGCAGTAGTCGCTCGTATTCCTCTTCGAGCTGGGGCTCATCGAGCCCGGGATAGAGCCCGCGCAATCGATTCATTATTCGCTGTCGAGTGCTGTTGCCACCACCACCCCGCCCGCTGAGCAGATAACCCACGCGGCCGTCCGCAAGACGGTGTCCTGGATTGACCCAACCCGCCACCCGCGGTAACCCCAGCAAATCGGCCAGTTCCTCGCGCGAGGACGGCAAGTGTTCAAGCAATCGTCGACGCAGCGCCTCGCCAGACGGGCTGTCGACGATGCCCATTGCCTGCCAATCGTCCGCTGTCAGCGTCCGAGTGATGGCATCGAAAATGTCGGCCTTGCCGCTGATACCAGGTTGTAACCGCGTGCCGAACGCGTCGTAGAGCAAGAAGCCGCCATCCTGATGCACCAACCGGAAACGGCGCACCACCGTGGCATCGGGAAATACCTGGGCGATGATGGGGCCCTCGAAAGCCCCATTGCGCAACTCCAGGTCGACGTCGCGCGGCCATCCCGGCAATGAGCGCAATGACGCCAACAGCAGTTGCCCGCTGGTGTCATGATAAGCCTCCGGCAGGTACAGCCCTTCGACCCCGCGGTTGAGCCTGGCCAAACGCAACAGGGAGCGCGCCCGGGTGCTCAGAGCCAATGGCAGGCGTTGCGTGCTGGATGCGCGCACGCGCTGCGCGTTGCTGGCATCGCTGACGACTTCTTGCGCGTACAGGCCAGGCAACCCCGGAAAATCTCGCGTCACCAACGCCATGAGCGGATCGTCCGACGCGGCAGCCTGGGTCAGGTGCGTCAGCATCTGGCCACGCAGAACCGGTGCCTGGCGCAACAGCGCCGAGCGCAATGCCTCCCCCTGGTCCGTCACGGCCAGCCGCGTCTGGCACCATAGCAACAATGTTTGCTCATCAGGCGGCAACGCATTGCGCTGCAGGTACTCGAAAAATGCCTTGATACGCCTATGGGCCTCGAAACGCTGCAAAGTGTCGAGCAGATTGAACGGTACCTGGCGGCCTTCCACCAGCACGCCACGCAACTCCTCCTGATCGACACCGGCACACCGTAATACCTGCCCTGCCTGGCCTGAATCGAACGGCGTCGCCGGCCCCCAGAGGCTATTGAGCAGCGTGTCACTGTCGCGCCATTGCAGTGGATGCTCCTGACGTAACCGCCAACTGCGCTCGCCATTGTGCTCGACCTCCGGCCCATAGGCCCCCTCGCGTACCGGATGACGCAAACGCCAAGGCCCGTCGGCCACCGGCCTGTGGACCTGGTAGTAGTGTTCACCATCGCGCATCAGCCGGCGCTCGCCGACGCCATGCAGGCCATCGTCTTGTAACGACTCCTCGTCCCGCAGCACGGCATACACCTTCAGGTCGTCATGCCACAGCCGCGACTCCCCTCCGGCATTGACCGGTACCAGGTCATCGACGAACGCACTGCGCACCAGCCCCGCACCCACGGCCAGCGCAACCCCCGCTGTCACATTCTCCGCCACACCTAGCATGTGGTTCAGCGCTTCGTGCTGATGCCCCCGGTGCCAGTCGACCGCACCTTCATAGACCTCCGCCAAGGTCTGCGCCACGAACTGCCCGAGCAGGATGGCCCCCACTTGCGGAATGAAGAACCCCGCCAGGTTGAACAGACCCAACCCAACGGCTTTCCAGGTTTCAAGCCTGGCTTTAGCGGCCAGCTGATCGGCTTGCGCCGTCGGGACCAGGAGCAAGAGCGCGTCGGCCTTGACCCGCTGGACCTGTTGCTCTACGACCTTGTCGAACACATTGCCCCGTGGTGTGTCGACATCGACCTGCAAGTCCGTTTTGTCATCGCGCAGACGCAGCGCCAACGTGGAGAGAAAGGTGGCTCGCGCCTTGAGGCTGACCAAGCAGCTGAAGTATTGGCGGTAAGCGGTCTGACGTAGTTGCTGGGCCAGTGCATCGTTCAGCGCCTGTCGCGACGCGAAGCTGCGCAACGCACGCTGTGGGTCGCTGGGCAGGTACAGGATCACCCCTGCTTCTTTGCCTTCTCTATCACACAGGGCAATGACCAAAGCATCGACGATGACCTGGCCAAGGATCTTCAAGCTACTGGCCTGGCCACGCAGGGTGCTGCCATGCGGCTCTTCACCCTTGGCCAGTGCGCGCAACACGATCTGCTCGTGGGCCGTTACCTGGCCCTTCAAGGCCGCGAGCTCGGTGGCAAGCGCGAGGCCATCGCGCTTGTCCTGAACGAGTTCCTTGTGAGCTGCGCCAAGCACCTTTGCCAACAAGGCCTGGTATTGCCCGCCGACATCCAGCTTGCGCACGCGGTCGACCAGCGTGTCCATCTGCTTGTACACCAGCACATCACTTGCGGTGCTGGCCAGGCCAGTTCCGTCCCAGAAACTCGCGCCCTCGTGAAAGTTTTGCATCAGCCTCAGAAAGGCCGGCTGCACGCGCACGCCAACATCCATCTGCGGCGTCTGCAAATTAGCAAACTGGGTGATGTTGCGTAGCACGACTTCCCGCCATTGCAACTGATCGAGCTTCAGGCCGCTGGGTAGCAGGGTTGCGAATCTATCCTCGGCGAACTGCTGCAGGGGCATCAGCTCAAGCGTCGCCTTGCGCAGTTTTTCCTGACTCGCCCTGTGCCTGGCAAAGCCATCTCGCAGCGTCCTGACCTGCCCGCGTGAGGCCCGGGCCAGCCAGTCAGGCAAACGGCTCGCAATAAAGTCGTCGGTGGCATTGGCGATCTTTGCCGGTATTGCCGTTTCAGAAGAGGGGGGGATTGGGTTCATCCGTGATGCCTCCTGGGTAATTGGAAGCATCACGGTGACGCCGAATCCCTGAGCATGTCAGAGGGAAAGCGCGCGTACAAAGCCAGTGCCTGGTTTAGAGCGGCGGCAGTCGACGAACCAGCAAGGCTTGTTCCGTAAGACGCAGGGCGAGCGCCGCGACCGCCTGTTGGCGTTCGCTCGACAGTTGCCCGCTCTGCTCCAAATAAGCCCCGTCGCTCAGGGTCTGGCGACGATCATAGAGCAGCTCCTGTCGCGCCCAGAAAGGTTGCTCAACCTGTTCGAACAGCTCGGCATGCGTTTGCCTCAGGTACTCGAGCCAGAAATCGCGCTGGCTCACGTAGAGTGCCAACTCGGGGCCCCTTTCCTGCGCAAGCACCATCGCCTGGGCAGCATCGAGATCAGCTTGGCCGACTTGCGCAAGCGTGATGAACTGCATGGTCCGCGGCTGCCCAGGCAAATCCAGCGCCTGCGCAAGACCAACACGGTAGGCGAGACTGACCTCGACCTCATCCACGCCGATACCTTCACCCTCCGGAACATCACGCGCATATTGCGCCTCGAGCCGTTCCATATGCAGACGCGCCTGCTGCTCCACCCGATCCAGACGAAACAACCGACGCGCCAAACCAAGACGCGCACCTTCGCCCTCGGCCGGCGCCAAGCCTTGCAGCATGCGAAACACCTGTACCCTGACCTCCAACGCACTGAAACATGAGATCACACTGTCGACACAGGTGCGTGGATCCGCGGCCAGCTCGAATACATCCTGACGCAGGGCACTGTCTTGCCACAGCGCATCGAGCAGCGAGCCGACACGCCTGCGCAGGTCCTCCGGGACCCGCTGGTAATCGCGGGTACCGGTAAGCTCATCGAGCAGGCTGAACAGGTCATTGCTGCTTACTTCGGCCTGCAGGCTCGTCCATTGCATCCGATGGCGCACCAACGCACCTGCGTCCAATCCCTGCTCCCAGGGTTGCGCGCCTGGCCGTGGCGCTGCAATGACGGCCGCAGGCTCGCGCAGCTCGACCAATCGGGCGAAATCCCTCGCGGGCAAAGGGTTGCCGGTCAACGCCAGACGCTGTCGATAGGCCCAAGGCGAGGCGAGAACAAATTCGGGCAAGCTGTCGATCAGGTTGTCACGCAAATCCACACGCTCCAGCAACAGGCAGTGCTGTAACCCTGCCGGCCATTCATTCAGGCCCGTGCGGCGCAAGCCCACCTCGCGCAAGTTCATGAGGGCCGGGAAGTCGAGACTTACCTGGCGCAACGGATTGTCGCTCAGGTCCAGGGTATGCAAGCGGGAAAGCCCCCTTAGCACCTGCGTACCGGCTTCCTCCGGGCGAATCCGGTTGCGCATCAGGCGCAGTGCCCGCAACCGCGGCATCAGGGCGACCTCTGCAGGGATTCGATCGAGTTGGTTGTTACCCAAGTTCAACCAGCGCACACTGGAAAATGCCTGCAGAAAGCCCTGCGGCATCTCGCTCAACCGCAACCCGACGAGAATCAGATCCGTCACATGAGTGAACACGATGCCTACCGGCAACGCGGGCAGCGCCCCGACATGCAGGCCGACCAACGCCAGCCTCATCCCGGCTGGATCGCCATTGAAGTCGAGCATTTGCTCGCCCTCCCGCCGCCAACAACGCCGCAACTGGCTGGCCACATTGCGGCGAGTCTGCACAAGGGTGGCATCCTGTTCTTCCGCGACCCAGCTGCCCAGGGTGTCGACCAGGCTACGATAGGCACGACGTTGCTCAAGCAGATGGGTGAATGGCGAACCGCGCAGGTCGAGCAATTGCTCCAGATGTAACTGGACCGCTTCATCATCGAAGCTCGGATACAGAGCGCGAATCTCGTTACGCAGCAAGCGCTCGGCATGTGGGGCCGATCCCCCGCCACCACTCAAGGGATAGCCGATACGCCCTTCGCGCACTCTCGACAGCGGATTGAAGAAGGGTTTGATTTCACGTATCCCCATCAGCCTGGCAAGCGCCTCGCGCTCGCTTGGCAGCCAGGCCTGCAAGTCTTCGCGCATCCGCTGCGCAGCCTGCGGCCCTTGCCAACGTTGCGCGTACCTCCACCCCTGCGGCAGACAAGCGACGAGCGCGTCACACAGGTCTGCCGGCGCCTGCGGCTGGCGCTCCAGACGCAACCCCGCCTCTGTGTACAGTTCGAATTCACCGGCCTTGCGCACAAATACGGTCGCCTCGCCGGAAGGATAGAGACGGGAAAGTACAGGCCCACCGTATGCATTACCTCGCAGCAACAGGTTAGAGGACTCCGGCCAACCGGCGTTACGGCGCAGCAAAGCGAACACCAGTTCGACGACTTCGTGCCGGTAACTGCCAGGCAAATACAGGGCTTCGCGGGTACGCGTTAGTTGCGCGGCCTGCAGCAACAGCCGCGCCTTCTCACCCAGCGCCAGCGGAATACGGCTGCTTTGGGTCATCACCAGACGCTGCTCATCACTGGCCTGGGCCAGCAAGTTCAGGGCATATGCATCTGGCAAGCCGGGAAAATCGCGCTGGATCAGGGATTGCAAGGTATCTTCCGGCAAGTACGCCTTCGAAATGCGTTCCAGCAAGCTTTCTCTGACCTGCGCGGTGTTTTCCTCGATCGCCTCGAGTTGCGCCTGGCCATCCAATGACCCGGTCGCCAGCAGTTCACGGCAGGCTTGCAGCAGCGCGTCATCTTCGGCAACGGTGGCGCCAGCCCTTGCCCGCGAGAGGAAGGCTTCGATGCGGGCATGGGCGGCAAACCGCTCGAGCGTGTCGCGCAACTCGACCGGCAGCGCCCGGTTTTCCACCAACAAGCAGCGCAGTTGGCTCTCATCCGAACCTGCCACCTTGAGCACCTGAGCCACGCGTTGCGGCGTCATGTCCAGCGCCTCCGGCCAAAGGTAGCCCAGCAGATGCTGGGCGCCTTGCCACTCCAACGGTCGTTGGCTGGCTAACCGCCAGCCACGCTCACCATTGAACAACAAGCGCGGGTGTGTGCCCGATTCCCGCGTCGGGTGACGCAGATACCATTGACCGTCTGTCTCGCGTACCTCAAAGGTGACATGCTGGTCGGTCCACCAGAACCGACCATCACCTCCCAGCAGACCATTGGCCTGGCGAGTCGCACTCAAGGGGGCCCCCGCCCATAGGCGATAGTCGCCTAAGCGAACCGCGCTCAGTTTAGCTTGCCCATCGCTGTGCACCGGCACCATCGTATCGACCAGCGAACTGCGTTCGAAACCCCGTGCAGCCGAGCGCACAGCTATGCCATGGGCGGCGACCCCCAATACCGTGGCCACCGCGACCGATTCAGCCACCCCCAGCAGATGCTCCAGCGCTTCGTGATCATGCCCGCTGGCCCAATCGTCCACGCCTTCGAAAACCTCACCCAGTACCTCGGCTGCCCATTGCGTCATCAGCAAGGCACCTACCACGGGCACAAACACCCCCACCAGGTTTAGCGCGGTCTGGCCCACGGCTTTCAGGGCCTGGAAACGGGCCTTGGCGGCGGCATGGTCGACATCAGCATTTGGCACTGCCAGTTGTCGGGCGTCGCCTCTGACGCGTGCCTCCAGGTCGCGCGCCAGTTGGGTGAACACGCCAGTGTCCAGCGTTGTGCCAGCGGCTTGGGCGTCGGTCTGGGGGTCAGCCAGGCGCTTGTTCAAGGTCGAGATGAAGGCCGCGCGATCAGCGATGGCCAAGCGATGGATGAACCGCTGCCGATAACGGTCGTCACGCAATGCCGCCCCCAGGGTGATCGCCACGCGGTTCCAGGAATCGAAGCGCTGGAATGGCACCGGATCATCAGGCAGGAACACCAGCACCGCTTGGACCCGCCGCAACCGACCGGATATCGCACCTGGTTGCCAAGAGCCTGACATCTCGAGCGCCAGCCCCCCGGTTACCGGGGCCCCCAGGACCGTAAGTGCACAGACTCGTACAGTCGGCGCATCGACATGGGTCAGCGGCTTGTCGGCCAGCAGCAGCCGCAGCAATGCTTCATCCTTGGGTGCCACTTGCTGTTTCAACACCGCGATATCCAGGGCCATCGCCAGCGCGTGGCGCCGGTCCCTGGCCAATTGATCGCGCAGGGCCGGCGTGAAGAACGCATCAAGATGTCGTTGATACTGCTGACCGATATCAGCTTGGCGGCAACGCTCGACGATACGCTGCGTGTCAGAGAAGACCAGCTCCCCCTTGGCCAGCGCCAGGCCGGTCCCTTCGAAGAAACTGGCGTTGGCCTCGAAGTTGCGCATCAGGCGCTGCTGCACGGGCTCCAGATCGTGCTTGAGATCGACCTCTGGAAACTCGAGCGGGTTCTCCGACTGTTTCAGCGTGCCCCGCCCCTCGCGCCAGTACAGGTTCTTCATGGCGTGGGTCAGGTTCAGGGGTGAAATCACCTCAGCTTGCAGCTTGCGCTGTACAAACGCGTCCAGGGGCTCGATCTTGCCAAAGGCGTTGGCCAGGTGCGCCTGAATCGCGCCATGCGCCCGGGCACTGTCACGCAGCCGGTTGATCGCGCTTGCCCCGGCGCCTTTGAGCCAGGCCGGCAGGTGCTCGGCGATAAAGTCGTCAGTGGCATGTGCCAGTTTGGCGGCACGAGACGCCTCCTTCGAGGCGACTGCGGGTGTAGTCATGCTGGAATTCCATGTCGGGGTCAGAAAATCCCGACTCTGCGCAATCCGCTCAGGATTCGGCAGCAGGAACCGTGCCCCCGGAACCCTCATGCCCCAACGCCACCGTGCGGTACTGCCCAGGGTTGCAACCGAACCACTTGCGAAACGCCTTGTAGAACGAACTGCTGTCAGCGAAGCCGAGGCGCTCGGCAATGTCGCCCAGGCCGACGGCCGGGTCGGCCAACCAGGCGATGGCCAGTTCGCGGCGAACGCTATCCTTGAGTCCCTGGTAGGTCTGCCCCTCCTCGGCAAGGCGACGGCGCAGGGTCGACATCGACATGCAAAGGTCGCTGGCCAGGCCCTCGGCATCCGGCCAGGTGGCAGGGTCCCGCCCACGCAGGTCGCCGCGCAGGCGCCGGGCCAGGCTTGCCGGGTCGCGGTACTTGACCAGGATATTGCCCGGTGCTTCGGCGAGGAACCGCTGCAACTCCTCCGGGTGGCGGCGCAACGGCAGGTCCAGGCAATCGGCGGCGAGGATCATGCGCGTGCGCGGCCGGTCGAACTGCAGGTTTTCCGAGAACATCACCCGATAGTCGTCGCAGAATGGCGGCTCGGCACAACGCAGCTCGATGGCCAGGATCGGGATGCGGCGCCCGGCAAGCCAGCACGCCACGCCATGCACGATCATCCAGAAGGTGAAGTAGGTGAAGGCCCGGCGTGGCGTATCACGCGGCTCGTTGATGACGATTTCGGCCAGCCCCTGCTGGCGTACCAGGCTTGGCTGCAGGTCCTCGAGCATCAGGCCAAGGAACGACAGCGCGGTCTCGATACCAGCGGCCAGGGTCGGCTGTGCCATGCTCGCCCGACACAGGAATGCCAGGCTGCCACTGCGCAGGCCTCGCGGATCCATGGCGAAGAACTCATCGTTGCAGCGCCGCGCCAGCAGGCGCCAGAGCCGGGCATAGGCCTCGGCGCCGACACGCGCCTCTGGCAGGTCAAGCTGGCCGGCATCGATACCGGCACGTGCCAGCAATGCCGTATCGGCACCCGCCGGGCAGGTCTGCAACAGCGCCTCGCGCACCAGTTGCATGGAGATGGTGTCTTTCTCGCTCATCGACCGTCCTGTCGTCACATTGCCGGCCATCTTAGGCCGCACCGCTGTAAACAGCTATCACAGGCCGGCCGCCAGGCCCAGGAACGCCTGGATCAGGCGCAACTCCCGACGCCGTTCCAGGCAGCCGACCATATGCTGGTTGACCAGGCCGGCGCCACTCAACGGCCGCGCCACCACCCGCGGGTCATGCGCCACCTCGGTGGACGACACCACACCGATGCCCAGCTCGGCCGCCACGGCCTCGGTCACCGCCTCGCGGCTATCCAGCTCCAGCAACACCCGCGGCTGCACCGCGGCATCGGCGCAAGCCTTGTCGAAGGTGCGGCGAGTGGTCGAGCTGGGTTCGCGCAGCACCATGATCTGCTTGTCCAGCTCGGTCAGCGGCAAGTCATCGGTGGCCGTGGCCCAGGCATGCCCTACCGGCAGCAAGGCACACAGGCGTGATTCGCACAGGCTTTGCAGGTGCAGCCCCTTGCGTGGCTCGATTTCGGTCAGCACTGCCACATCGGCATGTTCGGTCAGTAACGCGGCCAGGGTTTCCTGGGCATTGCCCAGGCGCAAGTTGACGGTGATGCCAGGGTAGCGCTCGCGCAGTTGCGCCAGCATGGGCATGACTCGGTGCGGACCATCGGCGGCGACCTCCAGCCGCCCAGTGAGCAACTGCCTGTTGGCCTCGAGCATGGCCTGGGCCTCCTCGGCCAGGCTGAACATCGCCCGGGTGATGGCCGCCAGGCGCGTGCCCTCCTCGGTCAGCTCGACCCGCCGGGCGGTGCGCCGCAGCAGCGTGATCTGGTAGTGCTCCTCCAGCGCCTTCACGTGCCCGGTCACCGCCGGCTGGCTGATGAACAGGCGCTCGGCGGCACGGGTGAAGCTGCCCTCGCGGGCGACGGCATCGAAGGCACGGAGCTGGAACAGGTTCATATCTATCGGCCTGACTTATGGCTGGCATATCCACAAACAATTTGATTGATGACTCGGCGAATTGCAACCTAGCCCCACTAGTTTCCAGCCCACCGCAAGTGAGGAACCACGGAATGAGCAACGCCCCGATCCTGCTGACCCCCGGTCCTTTGACCACATCGCTGCGCACCCGCCAGGCCATGCTTGTGGACTGGGGCTCCTGGGACCGCGACTTCAACCAGCTGACCGCCAGCGTGTGCGAGCAGTTGCTGGCGATCCTCGACGGTGCCGCCAGCCACCACTGCGTACCGCTGCAAGGCAGCGGCACCTTCGCCGTGGAAGCAGCCATCGGCACCCTGGTGCCACGCGACGGCAAGGTGCTGGTGCTGATCAACGGCGCCTACGGCCAGCGCCTGGCGAAGATCTGCAAGGTACTGGGCCGCGCCTACAGCACCTTCGAGACCGCCGAGGACCAGCCAACCACCGCCGCCGACGTCGACCGCCTGCTCGCCGCCGACCCCGCCGTGACCCACGTGGCGCTGATCCACTGCGAGACCAGCACCGGCATCCTCAATCCGCTGCCGGAGATCGCCCAGGTGATCAAACATCACGGCAAGCGCCTGATCATCGACGCCATGAGCTCGTTCGGCGCGCTGCCGATCGATGCCCGCCAGGTGCCTTTCGAAGCGCTGATCGCTGCCTCCGGCAAGTGCCTGGAAGGCGTGCCGGGCATGGGCTTCGTCTTCGCCGAAAAAGCCGCCCTGGCCGCCGCCGAAGGCAACGCCCATTCGCTGGCCATGGACCTGCACGACCAGCACGCCTACATGGCCAAGACCGGCCAGTGGCGCTTCACCCCGCCGACACACGTGGTCGCGGCCCTGCACGAAGCGTTGCAACAGTACAACGAGGAAGGTGGACTGCCTGCTCGCCACCAGCGTTACGCCGACAACTGCAAGACCCTGCTCGATGGCATGGCCCGGATCGGCCTGCGCAGCTTCCTCCCGGCCGAAATCCAGGCGCCGATCATCGTCACCTTCCACGCGCCGAACGATGCGCGCTACCAGTTCAAGGACTTCTACGAGCGGGTCAAGGCCAAGGGCTTCATCCTCTACCCCGGCAAACTGACCCAGGTCGAGACCTTCCGCGTCGGCTGCATCGGCGTGGTCGGCGCCGAGGGCATGCAGGCCGCCGTGAACGCCGTGGCCGAGGTGCTGCGGGAAATGGAAGTACTGGACATCTGATCTTCTGCCTACCCAATTCAAGGAAACTGCGCACATGAACTACAGCAACCCTACCCAGCTGCAAGCCGCCATCCTCGACTGGGCCGGCACCGTGGTCGACTTCGGCTCCTTCGCCCCCACGCAGATCTTCGTCGAGGCTTTCGCCGAGTTCGACGTACAGGTGTCCATCGAGGAGGCCCGTGGGCCGATGGGCATGGGCAAATGGGACCATATCCGCACCTTGTGCGACGTGCCGGAGATCGCCGAGCGCTACCGCAAGGTGTTTGGCCGCACGCCGAGCGATGATGACGTCACCGCCATCTACGAACGCTTCATGCCGCTGCAGATCGAGAAGATCGCCTTGCACTCGGCGCTGATCCCCGGCGCGCTGGACACCCTCACCGGCCTGCGCAAGGACGGCTTGAAGATCGGCTCCTGCTCGGGCTATCCGAAAGTGGTGATGGACAAGGTGGTGGAACTGGCGGCACGCAATGGCTACGTCGCCGACCACGTGGTGGCTACCGACGAAACCCCGAACGGCCGCCCATGGCCGGCCCAGGCCCTGGCCAACGTGATCGCCCTGGGGATCGACGATGTGGCGGCCTGCGTGAAGGTCGACGACACCGTGCCGGGCATTCTCGAAGGCCGCCGCGCCGGGATGTGGACCGTGGCGCTGGTGTGCTCGGGCAATGCCCTGGGCCTGACCTGGGAAGGTTACCAGGCCTTGAGCGCGGAAAAGCTGGAGAGCGAGCGCAAGCGTATTCACGCGCTGTTTGCAGGGTCGCGCCCGCACTACCTGATCGACACCATCAACGAGCTGCCCGAGGTGATCGCCGATATCAACCGGCGGTTGGCCAAGGGGGAGATGCCGCAGGCTTGCTGATCGTCCGCGTGATGGCCATCGCCGGCAAGCCGGCACCCACAGGAGCCGGCTTGCCGGCGATGAGGCATCTTCAGACCGCCCGGTTCAGCTTCACCCACGAGGCAAACTTGTCGATGAACCCCTGCAGGAACGGCCGGGTCTTATCATTCAACTTGCCACTGTCATCGAACAGCGTCGCGGCCCCGCCGATATAGGCCTCGGGCATCTGCATGCACGGCATGTCAAGGAACACCAGCGACTGACGCACGGCATGATTGGCACCAAACCCGCCGATCGCCCCCGGCGACACACTGGCCACCGCCGCCGGCTTACCACCCCACACGCTCTGGCCGTAAGGCCGCGAACCCACATCGATGGCATTCTTCAACCCGCCCGGCACCGAACGGTTGTACTCCGGGGTGACGAACAACACCGCGTCGCTGCGGCGGATCTCGTCGCGAAAATGCTTCCACGCCTCGGGAGCGCCCTCGGCCTCGACATCCTCGTTGTACAACGGCAGGTCGCCGATCTCGACGATCCGCAGGGCAAGGCTGGACGGCGCCAGCTCAGACAGCGCGCGGGCCACCTTGCGGTTGTAGGACTCCTTGCGCAAGCTGCCGACGACAACCGCTACCGAATAGACCTGGCTCATGGCGTTTTGCAACCTCTGCTCTGGGAATGGGACCAGTTAGTTATAGATGACCGTTCCTCGGCTTCGCGGTTTTTTTCCATTCGGCTGAAAACTTCCCGGGCGTTTCACTGGTCTATGCCTACAGACATTTCCTACACGATTCAGAGGTTTCCACCTAAATGGCAGCAGTAATGGTCGGCCAGTTCCACGCCCGCGACGCCGAAGGCCGTATCTACCCGGTCCACGAGTTCCAGGAGTCCACCCTCCAGGCCGACGGCAGCACCCTCGGCGCGCCGGTTACCAGCTATCGCCTGGCTATCGGCGACCGCGTCAACCACCTGGGCGACGACCGTTTCGAGCTGGCCCAGACTGGCGTCGAGATCATTCGCATTCCTTGACGCAGTCCACCGTATACAACTGCCCTTCCCGCTGCAGGCCGTGCACGTCGGCGACGAAGCCCGGGAAACCCTGGTCGAAGGCCCGGGCGCAGTCCAGGTAGACCAGGATCGAACGGGTCGCCTCGGTGAAGCGCTCGCCCGGCATGATCAACGGTATCCCTGGTGGATAGGGCACCAGCATTACCGCCGCGACCCGGCCCAGCAGATGCTCGATAGGCACCGCCTCCACCTCCCCGCGCACCATCCGGTCATAGGCCTCGGCCGGAGCCATCGCCACCTCCGGCAAACGGGTGAACAGCAGCTTGAGCTGCCTGGACGTGGCATTGCCACGGTAGAAATCGTGCAGTTGCTGGCACAGGTCGCGCAGCCCCAGCCCCTGGTAGCGTGACGGCTGCGCCACCATCACGCTGGGCAGGCAGTCGGCCAGTGCGGTATTGGCGTCGTAGTGGCGCTTGAACTCCAGCAGCTCGGTGAGCAGCGTGCTCCACTTGCCCTTGGTGATCCCCATCGAGAACAGCACCAGGAAGCTATATAGGCCGGTCTTTTCCACCACCAGCCCGCGCTCCCAGAGAAACTTGCCCACCACCGCGGCGGGAATACCATGGCCATCCGCTGCGCCAGCGGCGCCCGGCATCACCAAAGTGACCTTGAGCGGGTCGAGCAAGACATAGTCGTCGCCCAGCCCGCCAAAGCCATGCCACTCAGCCCCCGGTTGCAGCAGCCAGTCCGCCGCCCGCAGCTCACCGGCCTGCGCCGTCGGCGGCTGCCAGATGCTGAACCACCAGTCATCGGCGGCAAGGTGCTCGCGCAGGTTGGCCAGCGCCCGGCGAAAGCTCAGGGCCTCGTCGAACATCTCCTGCAACAGCGAACGCCCCGCCGGGCCTTCCATCATCGCCGAGGCCACATCCAGCGAGGCGAGGATGCTGTACTGCGGCGAGGTGGAGATATGCATCATGAATGCTTCGTTGAAACGGTCGCGGTCCAATTGCCGGCTTGCACCGTCCTGCACATGGATCATCGAGGCCTGGCTGAAGGCCGCCAACAGCTTGTGGGTGGAATGGGTGCTGAACAGCAGCGGCCCGTCGTCGCCACGTGGCGTACCCATGGCATAGCGGCCGACGAAGAACTCATGGAAGGCGGCATAGGCGAACCAGGCCTCGTCGAAGTGCAGCACCTCGACACTGGCACCCAGGGCCTGCTTGATCATCCCGGCGTGGTAGCAGAGGCCGTCGTAGGTGGAGTTGGTGACCACGGCCAGCTTGATCTTCGCCGGCTTTCCCTGGGCCAGCGGGTGGGCCAGGATCTTCGCCTGAATAGACGCCGGGCTGAACTCGCTGAGCGGGATCGGCCCGATGATCCCCAGCTCGTTGCGCTCCGGGCACAGGTAGAGGGGGATGGCGCCGGTCATGATGATCGCATGCACCACCGACTTGTGGCAGTTGCGGTCCACCAGCACCAGGTCCCCGCGCCCGACCATGGCGTGCCAGACGATCTTGTTGGCGGTGGAGGTGCCATTGATGACGAAGAAGGTATGGTCGGCACCGAAGTTGCGTGCCGCCCGCGCCTCGGCGGCGGCCAGCGGGCCAGTGTGGTCGAGCAGCGAGCCCAGCTCCGGCACCGAGACCGACAGGTCCGAGCGCAGGGTATTTTCACCGAAGAACTGATGGAATGCCTGCCCCACCGGGCTCTTGCGGTAGGCCACGCCACCACCGTGGCCCGGCGTGTGCCAGGAGTAGTTGGATTGCGCGGTGTGCTGCACCAGGGCCTTGAAGAACGGCGGCAGCAGGCCGTCGAGGTAGTTGTGCGCGGCCCGCGCCACCTGGCGGGCGAGAAACGGCACGGTGTCTTCGAACAGGTAGAGGATGCCGCGCAACTGGTTCAGCTCGCCCATGGCCTCGGCCGGGGCATTCTCCAGGGTGACCTGCTCGCCCAGGGCGAAGATCGGCAGGTTGGGCGCCCGCAGCCGCGCCAGGCGGATCAACTCGGCCATGTTCTGCAGCAGGCGGCTGTTGTCGCCGACGCCCTCGGCGGCGATCAGCATGCAGGCCAGACCATGGTGAGTGGCGGCCACCAGCCGCGCTTCGGCCTGGTCGGCGGCGGCGAGGATGGCGAAGCCGTCCCGCGCCAGTTCATCGGCGATGCCGCGCACCCGCTCGCCGGCGACGCTGTCGGCCTTGATGGCCCGGTGGACGATGAGGATCGGAAACTGCAGGTCCTTGTACATCGGGCGGCTACCTCTGCGGGTAATTTCCCTCAGGGTAGTCGAGTGTGATGCTGTCATTGCCAGGCCGGCTCACAAGGTGCAGCGCTGGATGCGGTCCCTGTGGGAGCTGGCTTGCCAGCGATGGGCCGGGCCTGCCTTCGAGTCAGCTGGCGGCTGGCTCGGTCAATGCCTGCCACATCGACGGCCCACCCGCCGACTTGGCGATGGCCGCCAAACGCTCGGCATGGGCCTCGAGCTCTTCCTCGCTGGCCATGATCACCCGCCCCGGCGCACGCCCGACGATACGGCGGATTTCGCTGCCGGTGCCGCCCTGCCCATCCTCATCGCCCGCCCCCTCGCCCGCCAGCGACAGGCTGGTCTGGCCGCCGGTCATCGCCAGGTAGACGTCGGCCAGCAGTTCCGAGTCGAGCAGTGCGCCGTGCAGCTCACGGCCGGAGTTGTCGATGCCGTAGCGTTTGCACAGGGCATCGAGGCTGTTGCGCTGCCCCGGGTGGCGCGAGCGCGCCATCATCAGGGTGTCGAGGATCGGGCAATGCTGCGAAATGTCGGCACGATCCTGCTGGCCGATCAGGGCAAACTCGTTGTTGATGAAGCCAACGTCGAACGCGGCGTTGTGGATGACCAGGGTAGCGCCCTGGATGAACTCGAAGAACTCCTCGGCCACCTCGCCAAAGCGCGGTTTGCCGACCAGGAAGGCATCGGTGATGCCGTGGACGTTGATCGCGCCCTCGTCACTCTCGCGGTCGGGCTGCAGGTAGACATGGAAGTGCCGCCCGGTCAGGCGCCGGCCCACGACCTCGACGCAACCGATCTCGATGATGCGGTGGCCTTCGGCCACCGGCATGCCGGTGGTCTCGGTGTCGAGGATGACGAACCGTTTGTCTTGCTGCTGCTCCACGCGGGGACTCCAACTGGCGGTGCTTGAATTCGGGGTGGGAGTATAACGAAATCGGGGCCGCTTTGCGGCCCGCCGCAGGTTTCACGCGATCCCTGTGGGAGCCGGCTTGTCGTGGCGACGAACCGCGGCGATGGGCTGCACAGCAGCCCCAATCGGATCAACGCTGAGCGCGAACCTCATCAACACCACGATTGGCCAACTGGTCGGCCCGCTCGTTGCCCGGATGGCCGATATGCCCACGGACCCACTTCCAGGTCACCTTGTGCCGGTTGACCTGCTCATCAAGCTGCACCCACAGGTCGGCGTTTTTCACCGGTTCTTTCGCAGCGGTCTTCCAGCCACGCTTCTTCCAGTTGACCATCCACTCGTTGATGCCCTTCATGACGTACTGCGAGTCGGTGGTCAGCAGCACCTCGCACTCGCGCTTGAGCGCCTTGAGGCCCTCGATCGCCGCCATCAACTCCATGCGGTTGTTGGTGGTCTCGCGCTCGCCGCCCCACAGCTCCTTCTCGACGCCCTTGTAGACAATCAGCACACCCCAGCCGCCTGGGCCAGGGTTGCCCTTGCAGGCACCATCGGTGTAGATCTCGACGCTATCGCTCATGTACCACTCATGTTCAGTGCTTTTCGGATTCGGGATGGGTGGCGCTGCGGTTGACCTTGGCCAGCGGCAGCGGCAGCAGCTTGCCCATCGGCTCGCGACGCTCCAGGCGCAGCGGCCGCAGGCCCACCACCATCTTGCGCGCCACCAGCAGGTAGACACCGCCGCCGGCAGTCTGCCAGCCACCGGCCACGCGCTCCCAGCCAACCAAGCGCTGCTGCCAGGCCGGCGAGGCAAGCGGCGGACGATAACACCCGAAGCGGCGTTTCTCCAGCGCGAAGCCCAGCAAGTTGAGCCAGTCGCCGACCCGCGACGGCGAGATGCATCGGGCCTTGCGCAAGGCCCCGTGGCTGAAGAAATGGCGCACGCCCCAACTGCTCCAGGGGTTGATCCCGATGATCAGCAGATGGCCACCTGGGCGCACGGAACTGGCGGCTTCACGCAACAGCCCGTGGGGGGACAGGCTGAAGTCCAGGCCATGCTGCAGCACCACCACGTCGGCGGCGTGCTCCGACAGCGGCCAGGCCTGCTCTTCGCAGACGATCTCCACACCCGGCAGCGGCGCGCCCAGGCGCACGTTGCGCTGTACCTGCGGGGCGTTGGGCGGGGGTTCGGCGCAGGGGCCGTAGTGCACAAGGTAGCCACCGAAGAAGCGCCGCAGCTCTTCTTCGAGCAACTTTTCCTCCTCCTTGAGCATCAACTGCCCAAGAGGCCCATCGAACCAGTCGCGGGCCAGGCGGATCAGCTCGACCCAGTCGGGGTCGGCCTGGGCGAAGGCTTGGTCGGTCATTGCGTTCTCCCTCGAAGGTTCTCCGCTCGCGCCATCGCGGCTAAGATGCCCTCAATGTCCAGGCTTGGCGATACGGATCCGCACATGATACAGATCGATGCCCTACCCGCTTTCAACGACAACTACATCTGGTTGTTACAGGATACTGCCAATCGCCGCTGCGCAGTGGTCGACCCCGGTGACGCCGGGCCGGTGCGCGCATGGCTGGAGCAGCACCCGGACTGGGCATTGGAGGCAATCCTCGTCACCCACCACCACCATGACCACGTCGGCGGCGTCGAAGCCCTGAAACAGGCCACCGGCGCCCAGGTGTACGGCCCGGCCAGCGAACATATCCCGGGCCGCGACATCGCCCTGGCAGACGGCGCCCGCATCGAGGTGCTGGGCCTGGCCTTCGAGGTCCTGGCCATGCCCGGCCACACCCTGGGCCACATCGCCTATTACACTGCGCAATCGCCCACACCGCTACTGTTCAGTGGCGACACCCTGTTCGCCGCCGGCTGCGGCCGCCTGTTCGAAGGCACGCCCGAGCAGATGCACCATTCGCTGCAACGCCTGGCGGCGCTGCCCGCCGCGACCGAAGTGTACTGCGCCCACGAATACACCCTGAGCAACCTGCGCTTCGCCCTTGCCGTGGAACCCGACAACGAACACGTTCGCCAACGGTTCGAGGACGTTACCCGGTTGCGCGCCGACAATCGCATCACCTTGCCCTCCAACATTGGCCTGGAGCGCCTGACCAACCCGTTTTTGCGCACCGCTGAAACATTCGTTAAACAAAAAGCAGACGAATGGAAGGGACATTCCAACCCCAGCCAAGCCACTGTTTTTGCTGCCTTGAGGTCTTGGAAGGACGTGTTCTGATAACCTCAAGATATATCGCATCATAGGCCCGATGGTTGACCCGGCGGGGAGCGGTTTCTAGAATCGCCCAACTTTTTCGCCCGGATAACCGTCCCAGCCGATGTCTTCCCGTAGCCGCAGAACCTCTCATTCGGTCGCCCTGACGCGACTGGCCCAGATCAGTGCACTGGCGCTGGCCGCCACCCTGGTCGGCTGCCAGAGCACCCGTCAGCTCGACGAAGCCGACAGCGTTCGCGCGCACAATTACCAGGCGCGGATCAAGCACAAGCCGGCGCCGCTGGTGGTCAAGCCCAAGGAGCAGGCACCGCCGCAGGACGTCTGGGAGCGCATGCGCCAGGGCTTCGCCCTGCAGGACGGCATGGACGTCAACCCGCGCATCGAACAGCAGCGCCTGTGGTTCGCCAGCAACCCGTCGTTCCTCGAGAACGCCGGCGAGCGCGGCAGCCTCTACCTGCACTACATCGTCGAGCGCCTCGAAGAACGCGACATGCCGCTGGAGCTGGCCCTGCTGCCGGCCATCGAGAGCGCCTACAACCCGATGGCCTACTCCCGCGCGCACGCCGCCGGCATGTGGCAGTTCATCCCGTCCACCGGGCGCCACTTCAACCTGCGCCAGACCAACTTCTACGATGGCCGTCGCGACGTCACCGCCTCGACCAACGCCGCGCTGGACTACCTGAACCGCCTGCACGACATGTTCAACGGCGACTGGCTGCTGGCCCTGGCGGCCTACAACGCCGGTGAAGGCACGGTCAGCCGCGCCATCGAGCGCAACGAGCGCCTGGGCCTGCCGACCGACTACTGGAACCTGCCGCTGCCGCAGGAAACCCGTGACTACGTGCCCAAGCTGCTGGCCCTGTCGCAGGTGGTCAACACCCCGGCTGCCTACGGGGTCAACCTGAACCCGATCGCCAACGAGCCGTACTTCGAAGCCGTCGCCATCAACGACCGCCTCGACCTGTCCCGCGTGGCTGCCTTCGCCGACATCGACGAAGACGAACTGATCCAGCTCAACCCCGCCTTCAAGAAGCGCATGACCGTGGACGGCCCGCAGCAACTGCTGGTGCCGACCGCCAAGGCGCAACTGCTCAGCGACCGCATGTCCAACCTCAAGCCCGAGGAACTGGTCAGCCTGCAACCGAACAAGGCCGTGTTCCAGGCCGCCCTGGCCGAGGCCAAGGCGCCTGCGGCGCGCAGCTACCGGGTCAAGCGTGGCGACAACCTGGGCAGCATCGCCAAGGCCAACCGGGTGTCGGTCAAGCAGCTGCAAAGCTGGAACCGCATCCGTGGCAACAACCTCAAGGTCGGCCAGGTCCTGGCCCTGCGTGGCGGCAGCGCGCCGAGCGCGGCGGCCAACCGCGTGGCCGACTCCAAGCAGCGCTCCACCCAGTACAAGGTGCGCAAGGGCGACTCGTACTACCTGGTGGCCAAGCGCTTCAACGTCGAGATGAAGCACCTCAAGCGCTGGAACCCACGCACCGGGCATGCGCTCAAGCCAGGCCAGACCCTGACCGTCTACCTGGCGCGCTGATACCTCGCTCGCGGGGCCAGCCCTCCTCCCACGCCAGTCACGATCGGCGTGGGAGCGGGCTGGCCCCGCAGTGCTTTGAAGGCTGAAGCAAAGCCCAGCGCCCTACCCTTTTTCCATTCAAGACAAGCTGTTACTGTACCCCGAACCAAGCCCAACGCCCTCTGGATCGGATGCCGACTTGATACGTCCCCTCCTGCTGTCACTCAGCCTGGCCTTGAGCTTCCCCGCCGTCGCGATGGTGAGCGAAAGCCACGGATACGCGCAGTTCGGCACGCTCAAGTACCCGGCCAGCTTCACCCACTTCGACTGGGTCAACCCGCAAGCCCCCAAAGGCGGCACGTTGCGGGCCATGGCCTTCGGCACCTTCGACACGCTCAACCCCTACACCTTCAAGGGCTCGAGCCCGGTCACCACGCCCAACTTCCTGCAGTACGGCATCAACGAGCTCAACGAGCCGCTGATGGTCGGTACCGGCATGTACGACCCGTCCGGCGACGAACCCACCTCCAGCTACGGCCTGATCGCCCGCTCGGTCGAATACAGCGAGGACCGCAGCTGGGTGGTGTTCAACCTGCGCCCCGAAGCGCGCTTCCACGATGGCGTGCCGATCACCGCGCAGGACGTGGCGTTTTCCTACCGCACCCTGCTCAAGGACGGCCACCCGATCTACCGCACCAACCTGCAGGAAGTGGCCCGGGTCGATATCCTCGGCCCGCTGCGCATCCGCTTCGTGTTCAAGCGCGCCGGCAACCCGCTGCTGATCCTGCGCCTGGGCGAGATGCCGGTGCTGCCCAAGCACTACTGGGCCAAGCGCGACTTCAAGGCCACCACCTTCGAGCCGCCGCTGGGCAGTGGCCCCTACCGCATCAGCGAAGTGCAACCCGGTCGCCGGCTGGTGTTCGAACGGGTGAAGGACTACTGGGGCAAGGACCTGGCGGTTAACCGCGGCAAGTACAACTTCAAGCGCGTCGAATACGAGTTCTACCGCGACGCCACCGTGGCCTTCGAGGCGTTCAAGGCCGGTGAATTCGACATCTACATCGAGCACCAGGCGAAGAACTGGGCCAACGGCTACAACTTCCCCGCCGTGCGCCGTGGCGAGGTGATCAAGGCGCAGATCCCGCACAAGATCCCCACCCAGACCCAAGGCCTGTTCATGAACAGCCGCCGCGCTGCGTTCAGCGACCCTCGGGTGCGCCAGGCGCTGGGCCTGATGCTCGACTTCGAGTGGACCAACCGCGCCCTGTTCAGCAGCGCCTACCGCCGCTCGACCAGCTACTACCCCAACAGCGACTTCACCGCCAGCGGCCTGCCCACCGGCAAGGAATGGCTGCTGCTCAAGCCGTTCCGCGACCAGCTGCCGGACAAGCTGTTCACCGAGCCCTACCAGGTCAGCCACACCGACGGCAGCGGCATCAGCCGCCCCGCCCTGCGCCAGGCCGTGGCCCTGTTCGCCCAGGCCGGCTGGAAGCTCAACGGCCAGCGCCTGGTGGACAGCAAAGGCCAACCGTTCAGGCTGGAACTGCTGCTGGTGAACCCCAACCTCGAACGCATCCTGCAACCTTATGTCGAAAATCTGGCCAGCATCGGCATCGATGCGCGCTTGCGCACCGTGGACCGCGCCCAGTACAAACAACGGCTCGACCAGTTCGATTTCGACATGATCCTGATGACTCTGAACCAGACCCTGAGCCCGGGCCTCGAGCAGTGGCTGTATTTCCACTCGAGCCAGGCCGCCACCAAGGGCAGCAAGAACTATGCTGGCGTGAAGGACCCGGTGGTCGACCACCTGCTCGACACCTTGCTCGCCGCCCGCAGCCGCGATGACCAGATCGCCGCCGCGCGCGCCCTGGACCGCGTGCTCTCATGGCAGTACTACATGATCCCCAACTGGTACCTCGACAATCACCGCCTGGCCTACCGCAACCGGTTCGCCTTCGTCACCACGCCGCCCTACACCCTCGGGCTGAACAGCTGGTGGATCAAGAAGACTTCGGAGAAAGCCAAATGACGCCGACCCTGCGCCGCCTGGCCGCCAGCCTGCTGCTGGCCTGCCTCACGCTCCCGGCCGTGGCCGCCCCGCAACACGCCCTGACCCTGTACGACGAGGCACCGAAATACCCGGCCACCTTCAAGCACTTCGAGTACGTCAATCCCGACGCACCGAAGGGCGGCACCTTCCGCCAGTCCAGCTTCGGCGGCTTCGACAGCCTCAACCCGTTCATCAACAAGGGCGTGCCCGCCGACAACGTCGGCGCCATCTACGACACCCTGATGCGCCAGAGCCTGGACGAACCCTTCACCGAGTACGGCCTGGTGGCCGGCAAGATCGAAAAGGCCCCCGACAACAGCTGGGTGCGCTTCTACCTGCGCCCCGAGGCACGCTTCCACGACGGCCACCCGATGCGCGCCGAGGACGTGGTATTCACCTTCAACGCCCTGATCAAGGATGGCGCGCCGCTGTACCGCCAGTACTACGCCGACGTCGCCGAAGTAGTCGCCGAAGCGCCGCTCAAGGTGCTGTTCAAGTTCAAGCACAACAACAACCGCGAGCTGCCGCTGATCCTCGGCCAGCTGCCGGTGCTGCCCAAGCACTGGTACCAAGGCCGCGACTTCGACCGCGGCAACCTGGAGATCCCGCTCGGCAGCGGCCCGTACAAGGTCGCCGAGGTAAAGGCCGGCCGCTCGATCCGTTACGAGCGGGTCAAGGACTACTGGGCCAAGGACCTGCCGATCAACCGCGGCTTCTACAATTTCGACGTGATGACCTTCGACTCCTACCGCGACAACACAGTCGCCCTCGAAGCGCTCAAGGCCGGCCAGTTCGACTACGGCCTGGAGGTGAGCGCAAAGAACTGGGCCACCGCCTACGACGTGCCTGCCGTGCGCGACGGTCGGCTGATCAAGGAAGAACTGCCCAACGGCACCCCGGTGGGCATGCAGGGCTTCATCTTCAACCTGCGCAAGCCGATGTTCCAGGACATCCGCGTGCGCCACGCCATCAGCCTGCTGCTGGACTTCGAGTGGACCAACAAGCAGCTGTTCAATGGCGCCTACACCCGCACCGGCAGCTACTTCGAGAACTCCGAAATGGCCGCCAGCGGCCTGCCCAGCCCCGCCGAGTTGAAGATCCTCGAGCCGCTGCGCGGCAAGGTGCCGGACGAGGTGTTCAACGGCGCCTTCCACAACCCGGTCACCGACGGCAGCGGCATGATCCGCGACCAGCAGCGCCAGGCGTACAAGCTGCTGCAGGAGGCCGGCTGGAAGGTCGTCGACGACAAGATGGTCGATAAAGACGGCAAGCCGATGACCATCGAGTTTCTCCTGGCCCAGACCCAGTTCGAGCGCGTGCTGCTGCCGTTCAAGCGCAACCTTGCGGACCTCGGCATCAACCTCGAGATCCGCCGCGTGGACGTGTCGCAGTACATCACCCGCCTGCGCTCGCGTGACTACGACATGATCGTCGGCGGCTTCGCGCAATCCAACTCGCCCGGCAACGAGCAACGCGAGTACTGGAACAGCGCCGCCGCCGACAACCCCGGCAGCCGCAACTTCATCGGCCTGCGCGACCCTGGCATCGACCAGCTGGTGGAGCAGTTGATCAACGCCGACTCCCGGCAGAGCCTTATCGAACACTGCCGCGCCCTGGACCGCGTGCTGCAATGGGGTTACTACGTGATCCCCAACTGGCATATCAAGACCTGGCGCGTGGCCTACTGGAACCATATCGGCCACCCCGCCGTATCGCCCAAGTACGACATCGGCATCGACACCTGGTGGATCAAGCCCGACGTCACGCCCGTGGTAAGCGAAGCCGCCACACCGGATGAGGCCAACTGACATGCTGGCTTATATCCTGCGGCGCCTGCTGCTGATCATCCCCACCCTGTTCGGCATCCTCATCATCAACTTCATCATCGTCCAGGCCGCCCCCGGCGGCCCGGTGGAACAGATGATCGCCAAGCTCGAAGGCTTCGAAGGCGCCACCAGCCGCATCGCCGGCGGCGGCGCCGAAGTCTCGGTGGCCGGCTCCAACTACCGTGGCGCGCAAGGGTTGGACCCGGCGCTGATCGCCGAGATCGAGCGCATGTACGGCTTCGACAAGTCAGCCCCCGAGCGGCTGTGGATCATGGTCAAGAACTACGCCCAGCTGGACTTCGGCAACAGCTTCTTCCGCGACGCCAAGGTCATCGACCTGATCGCCGAGAAGATGCCCGTGTCCATCTCGCTGGGGCTGTGGAGCACGCTGATCATGTACCTGGTGTCGATCCCGCTGGGGATCGCCAAGGCCGTGCGCCACGGCAGCCACTTCGACGTGTGGACCAGCTCGGCGATCATCGTCGGCTACGCCATCCCGGCGTTCCTGTTCGCCATCCTGCTGATCGTGCTGTTCGCCGGCGGCAGCTACTTCGACTGGTTCCCGTTGCGCGGGCTGACCTCCAACAACTTCGACGAGCTGAGCCCCACCGGCAAGGTGCTCGACTACTTCTGGCACCTGGTGCTGCCCATCACCGCGCTGGTGATCGGCAACTTCGCCACCATGACCCTGCTGACCAAGAACAGCTTCCTCGACGAGATCAACAAGCAGTACGTGGTCACCGCCAAGGCCAAGGGCCTGAGCCGCACCCGCGTGCTCTACGGCCATGTATTCCGCAACGCCATGCTGCTGGTGATCGCCGGCTTCCCCTCGGCGTTCATCGGCATCTTCTTCACCGGCTCCCTGCTGATCGAGGTGATCTTCAGCCTCGACGGCCTGGGCCTGATGAGTTTCGAAGCGGCGATCAACCGCGACTACCCGGTGGTGTTCGGCACCTTGTTCATCTTCACCCTGCTCGGTCTTGTGGTGAAGCTGATTGGCGACCTCACCTACACCCTGGTCGATCCGCGCATCGACTTCGCCAGCCGGGAGCACTGACATGGCCCTCTCCCCCCTCAATCGCCGGCGCTTCGAGCGCTTCAAGGCCAACCGCCGCGGCTGGTGGTCGCTGTGGATCTTCCTGGTGCTGTTCGTGCTCAGCCTGGGCGCCGAGTTCATCGCCAACGACAAGCCCATCGCCGTGCGCTACGACGGCGAATGGTACTTCCCGGCCTTCAAGCGCTACCCGGAGACCACCTTCGGCGGCGAGTTCCCGCTGGAGGCCAACTACAAGAGCCCGTACATCCGCGAGTTGCTGGCCAAGAAAGACGCCTTCGTGCTGTGGGCGCCGATCCCCTACAGCTACCAGAGCATCAACTACGACCTGAAAGTGCCCGCCCCCGCGCCGCCCTCCACCGACAACCTGCTGGGCACCGACGACCAGGGCCGCGATGTGCTGGCCCGGGTGATCTACGGCTTCCGCATCTCGGTACTGTTCGCCCTGACGCTGACCATCGCCAGCTCGATCGTCGGCGTGATCGCCGGTGCCCTGCAGGGCTTCTACGGCGGCTGGGTCGACCTGGCCGGCCAGCGCTTCTTGGAGATCTGGTCCGGCCTGCCGGTGCTGTACCTGCTGATCATCCTCGCCAGTTTCGTGCAGCCCAACTTCTGGTGGTTGCTGGGCATCATGCTGTTGTTCTCGTGGATGAGCCTGGTGGACGTGGTGCGCGCCGAGTTCCTGCGCGGGCGCAACCTGGAATACGTGCGCGCCGCCCGCGCCCTGGGCATGCGCAACGGCCCCATCATGTACCGGCATATCCTGCCCAACGCGATGATCTCGACCATGACCTTCATGCCGTTCATCCTCACTGGCGCCATCGGCACCCTCACCGCCCTGGACTTCCTCGGCTTCGGCCTGCCCGCCGGTTCCCCCTCGCTGGGCGAGCTGGTGGCCCAGGGCAAGTCCAACCTGCAAGCCCCGTGGCTGGGCATCAGCGCCTTCGCCGTGCTGGCGGTGATGCTGAGCCTGCTGGTATTCATCGGCGAATCCGCCCGCGACGCCTTCGACCCGAGGAAATGACATGAGCCAAGACACCCTGATCGAAGTCCGCGACCTGGCGGTGGAGTTCGTCACTGGCGAGCAGGTCAACCGCGTGGTCGACGGCATCAGCTTCGACATCCGCAAGGGTGAGACCCTGGCCCTGGTCGGCGAAAGCGGCTCGGGCAAGTCGGTGACCGCCCACTCGATCCTGCGCCTGCTGCCCTACCCCCTGGCGCGGCACCCGAGCGGCAGCATCCAGTACGACGGCAAGGACCTGCTGCACCTGGGCGAGAAGCCCATGCAGCGGATTCGCGGCAACCGCATCGCGATGATCTTCCAGGAGCCGATGACCTCGCTGAACCCGCTGCACAGCATCGAGAAGCAGATCAACGAGATCCTCTTGCTGCACAAGGGCCTCACCGGCAAGGCCGCCACGGCGCGCACCCTGGAGCTGCTGGAGCTGGTCGGCATTCCCGAGCCGCACAAGCGCCTGAAAGCCCTGCCCCACGAGCTGTCCGGTGGCCAGCGCCAGCGGGTGATGATCGCCATGGCCCTGGCCAACGAGCCCGAACTGCTGATCGCCGACGAGCCCACCACGGCGCTCGACGTGACCGTGCAGTTGAAGATCCTCGACCTGCTCAAGTCGCTGCAGGCGCGCCTCGGCATGGCCCTGCTGCTGATCAGCCACGACCTCAACCTGGTACGCCGCATCGCCCACCGCGTGTGCGTGATGCAGTGCGGCAAGATCGTCGAGCAGGCCGATTGCGCCACGCTGTTCAGCAAGCCGCAGCATCCGTATACGCAGATGCTGATCAATGCCGAGCCCAGCGGAGCGCCGGCTGCGAATGCCGAAGGCGCGCCATTGCTGGAGGTGAAGGACTTGAAGGTGTGGTTCCCGATCAAGAAGGGGCTGCTGCGCCGCACCGTGGACCATGTGAAAGCCGTGGACGGGGTGAACTTCAGCCTGCCCCAGGGACAGACACTGGGCATCGTTGGCGAGAGTGGCTCGGGCAAGTCCACCTTGGGGCTGGCCATCTTGCGGTTGATTTCCAGCCAGGGTGGGATTCGCTTCCATGGGCAGAATCTTGAGGGGCTGAACCAGAAGGAAGTGCGGCCGCTGCGGCGGGAGATGCAAGTGGTGTTCCAGGACCCCTTTGGCAGCTTGAGCCCGCGCATGTGCGTGGCGGATATCGTTGGCGAGGGGCTACGGATTCACAAGATCGGCACGCCGGCTGAGCAGGAAGCGGCGATTATTGCGGCGTTGGAGGAAGTGGGGCTGGATCCGCGGACACGGCATCGGTATCCCCATGAGTTTTCCGGCGGACAGCGGCAGCGGATTGCGATTGCTCGGGCGTTGGTGTTGAAGCCGGCGTTGATTCTGCTGGATGAGCCGACCTCGGCGCTGGATCGGACGGTGCAACGGCAGGTGGTTGAGTTGCTGCGGAATTTGCAGGTTAAGTACAACCTGACGTACCTGTTTATCAGTCATGACCTGGCGGTGGTCAAGGCGTTGAGTCATCAGTTGATGGTGATCAAGCATGGGCAGGTGGTGGAACAGGGGGATGCGGGGGCCATTTTCCACGAGCCGCAGCATGGGTATACGAGGCAGTTGTTGGAGGCGGCGTTTTTGTGATCTATTGATGCGCTGTAGCAATATAGAGAGCCACTTCAATAGAAACAAATACAATCCGACTTACAGCTACACCATAGCAATTCTAACGTCATCACAGGGAAGAATATGATTGGGATTTCAATTTATGCAGGACTACTCTGCGCAACCATAGCAGTATTCATAAATAAAAAATGGTACAAACTTAACGATTCCCCCCTTCCGCACCAAGGAATGTTCTGGGCTGCAATTGCAGTCCCATTTGCCTCATTTCTAATATTCGGATTTTATGCATGGCGCGATTACCAGCCAGAGCTAACCGCAGAAGGATTCAATACCTTCATATCAATCAGCAAGTTACCTATCGGATTGATCTCACTTTCCATACCTTTCGTAGCGATCATCGCCAGCATTCACCGCTCCATTCAAACCAAGTCACAAATCTTATCTACGCTCTCGCAAATAGCAATATCAGAAAAAAAGAATCTCCTAGATGAATACTATGCGCGCGAGAAAAACCTGACCGATAAATGCGCTTTTATCGAGAAAAAGGTCGGCACACTAAAAATTCGGCAGAAAGAAAACTTGTCCGAACACAAAATCTCCATCTCTGCGCCTTACAAATTATTCAGAACTATATACAAAGAAGCTTCACCTAGCAAAATATCAACGTACGAGGCATCTGAAGCTCTTTACCATCAGATAATTGCAGAGGCCGCGAGCATTGAAGAGAATATAAAACTCCATATGGAAACACTTAAGGACGAAACACCTCCCGACAAAGACGGCGAATTAATTAGGCTTGCCTTTATATCAAAATCCTTATGCAGGACTCTGGACCTCTTGCATATTGACATTCCTTCCGTGCCTTACTTCTATATAAAAGGCAGCAATTCTGCAATACAAATTTGCGTCACCTCGGAGGCCGACCTAAAGTCTTGGCTAAGGAAGTATCTACTGCTAACCGGAGCATTTATCGATTCAATTTGGCCGGAAAAAGAATGCCACCTACCGAACACAAGAAAATATATATTTATTGGCGCAAATCTTTTTATATGCTTCAAAGACGGGCATTATGTTTCAGACTACGAATCCACCACATGGGAAGGCACTGTTAATATATTTTCCCTTACCGCACTAGCAACCCAAGAAAACAGCATAAGTATAACCGAGCGCGATCCAACCATATAGGCACCTCACGCCCTACAGATTCCTAAGACTGCATCGGCGCATTTCAGCCCGAAGAACACAGAACTCCAAAAATCAGATCATTCTCATTTCTTGTAGTCCATTTCCCAAATATCCTCTCAACGCTTTTTTTTCGTTGCGACCGCTCTGGTATCACCCTAGTCTCGATGAGTCGCTGAAATCAGCGATCGACTTTGACAGGTCGCAACGGTATTAAGCATACGGCTAGCCCTCAATGGTAGCTGTACGTGCGGGCACGCTTGCGTGCGCCGGAACTTTGCTTATTCCGCCGGTCTGTCAACCCACGTACAGCTGCCACCCTTCTGTTTGACAGCAGAAAGGTGGCAGTCCCCAGAAGGAATAAGAAGATGCTAAAGATCGTCCCCGATCCACCCCACAACCACCACTCTCTCGAAGACACCATCATCCAGGCCACGGAGTACGCCCTGTGCGCGCAGACCGTGGCGCATCAGGCTGTTCTGCTGCATCCCAAGTCGCCCGTGTCGATTCTGGTCATGGCCGCGATGCATGAAATGGAGGCGCTGCGGGTGCTGCTCGAATCGGCGTTGATTCAGGTGCAGATGCCGCAGGTGGAGCCTCGGACACTGCACTAGGCCGTTAGCCATGGGTTGCCTGGGCTGGCCTCATCGCCGGCAAGCGGGCTCCCACAGGGGATCGGCGTGGCTGCGCGGCAGATGCTGTGTAGCTGATAGCGGATCTAACCGCGAGAGCTCGCCCAGGCACCGATCATTTCAGGGAGATTGAGCAATGAGCACAGACGACACCACGCCCCACACCACGGTGGGCAAGACTCGGTTCTACCAAGGTGAGGGGCATACCGATCCGCTGTTCTGCATCGAACCCGGCATCCCTTGCCAGCACGCACGGGAACAGGCTTCGGAGTTGATGGGCTGCGTGTGCGACCTGACCATCACCGGGATCATGGAGGAGAAACCTCAGCTGATCTGGGCATCGTATTACCTGAGCGCGCTGGCCAAGGCGCTGATGGATGATGCGGAGCTGGGGATGAAGCACTGACTTCACAGGTGCACGGGGCCGCTTTGCGGCCCTTTCGTAATACAAGACCGCTCGACACGGGTTAGGCTTTGGGGACATCAGTTCGGGTTACGTCCATGGAATGCCATATCCGCCGCGCTAAGCGCGATGACGCACAAGCCATCAGCCGCATCGTGATCGCGGCACTTCGCGAATCCAACTCGCAGGATTACCCGGCAGAGGTGATCGCCCAGGTAGAACAGAGTTTTTCACCTACGGCGGTCAGTGCCTTGCTCGATAGCCGGTTGGTGTTCGTGGCGGTCAAGCAGAACGATCTGCTGGGGACGGCAAGTCTCGATGGTGAGGTGGTCAGGACAGTGTTTGTAGCGCCGGTCCATCATGGAGCAGGTATCGGCAGGTAGCTGATGAAGGCTATCCACACAGCGGCGATCAGGGCTGGCGTCAGCGCATTGCGCGTTCCTTCATCCATCACAGCCCAAGGCTTCTACGCGCGACTGGGGTATCGGAAACTTCGTGATGAATTCCATGGTGCAGAACGCACCATCGTCATGGAAAAGTCCACGCTGACCATTTCGGAAGCGGCACACGCGCTAAACGTTTCTTGCGAGTATCTGGCGAAGCTGATGGATGAGGGGGCAATCCCTCATACCTGCGCCGAAAGTGAGCAGCGTATCGCGTTCCCCGACCTGATTGCCTATAAGGTCAGGCACGACAAGATCACACGGGCCGCGATGGATGAACTGGCAGATCAGGCTCAGGCCTTGAAAATGGGTTACGACAGCCAGACCTGACATTGGCATCGTCAGGCGTTTCCTGTATTACGACGGCTCAGCACCTCGTTTCAAGGACGCCCCATGCACCATCGCCTCACCGCCCTCTGCCACCAAGCCAGCTGCTCGCGCAGCGCCTGTGCCTGGCTGGCCATCGATGATGTACCCATCGAGGTCTGGCTGGCCAAGCACCTGGACCAACCTGACTTGGAACGCAGCGGCCTGTCCTTGATGTGGTTGCTGGACGAGGAAGAAGACGCCCTGGCCAACCGGCGCATTATCCCCGCCGCAGACGGCACCTCCACCCTGGTACCGCTGCTGGTGTGCAGCGACGACATGGACTTCGACTGCTTCGCACTGATGACCGAACAGGTGATCGACGGCGATACCGTGTACTGGCGGCGGTTCGGGCACAGCGCCACGGGTGGGCTGGAAGTGGGTGCTTCCACGCACTGGTATCCAGACAGCAAACCGGTGAGTTTTACCCTGAGCGACTTCAACCATGCGCTGAGCGAGCACCGTCGGCTGATCAAAGCGTGTGTCGGCCTGTAGCCGCTGGTTCCTTGGCGCGACCACCGAAACATGCTGCCCGCCCTCTGTGAACACCCTCTGATCACCTACTCCCAGTTACCCACCGGTCACGACAGCAGGACGGGGACCCATGAACGCCACGCCTATACCGCCCCCTGTAATTTTTGTCAGTTTCCTCAAGCGCTCGAAAACACTAGCGTGGTGTTTGCAATACGACCAGCTCGCGAGCGTTTGTTGCGCTCAGGCAAGGTATCGCGACGGGTCATAGCCCCCAGCTACGACAAGGAGCGACAACGCCGCCTGAGCGCAAAAAAAGCGCCGCGAGGTAGGGTCATTGATTTGTGAAACACCCACTAGCAGCTCGTAAGCGCTACTCAGTTCGGAGCTGAACATGGAAACAATCTACCTGTCCCCGTGCGACCACCAGCATTCGATCTTGAGGGACAATGATTCCACACGAAGTTATGCCCCGTACGGTACATTGCGCTCGATTGACAACCAGCGGCTGGCGTTTTGCGGTCAATGCCATGAACCACGGACGGGCGGCTATCTGCTGGGTAACGGTCACCGCCATTACAGCACCAGCTTGCTACGGTTCACCTCGCCCGATACCTTGAGCCCATTCGGAGCGGGTGGCATCAACCCTTATGCATACTGTAATGGGGATCCCATCAACTACATTGATCGGAATGGTAAATCCAAGGGCAAGCCTGTGGTACGAAGCAGCGGAGTGAACGGGCAGGGTGTTTACCAACAAACCGAAACACCCACGGTCTACTCCGGTTCCTTTCAGATAAGTGCGATGAACATCCCGCTTATCGCTTTCTGGATGGGATTACTTACCTACGACATAACCATGGCCAAAAGAATGCGACAGAGCGGTAACGCGACTACCCGTGAAATTCGCTCCTATATATTTTCCGGATTCACCGCTGCATTAAACGTCGGATGGGAAGCCTGGAAGGGAGCGACCGGAACAACCCTGTACGACCCCAGCAGATTTGACAGACATCAGATGCTGACGGATTGGCCTCTTTGGACGATTGATATTGTTCTTAAATTTTCAGTCCTTATAACGAACTCCTATGCAGCTCGCCAGCTAATCAACAATAAGAACAGAACGAAAGCAGCACGTCTAGCAGATACCGGAAATGACATTGAACTTCAGCAGTTGACTAGCGAAGTTCGAGGAAATAATAATGTAATTCCCATTCCTGAGGGGCCAGAGAATTAACTGACGAAGATCCCGTTGCTCGTGGGAACAACGCATATCCAGCGCGGCGTGTTCAAGCAGTAGCTGGCCATGTCGTGGCCAGTTAAGGACGCAGGAAGATATCAGCAGTGATTTTATCCGAAATCACTCCATGGCAAGAATTATTGGCCTGGAATATTTCAATGTAACTCCACGGCTGAGCACAGCCTCATGACGAGCAACGTCGCCAGCCCGATCAGACACATCACACCCACGCCATAGCTCAGCGTCCGCCAGGGCTGAAGCCTCGCTAGGTAGGTCACCGTGTGCAGCACCCTGGCCACGGTGAACACGCCACTCAGCCATGCGGTACTGGCTGCAGGCGCGTCGAGCGCAATCGCAAGCCCGGCCAACGCAATGAACATCGGGATGTTCTCCAGGTCATTGCGCCAAGCCTGCATGGCCCGTGTCACCTCCACCAGCTCCGCAGGATGCGCTGCGCGCTTGAACACCGCCGCATCCTCCACATTGGTGAAGGCCAGGAAACGCAGGCGGAAGTAACCCTGGTAACAAGAAATCGCCAGCATCTTGATGAACAACACCACCACGCAGGAGGCATAGACCGACAGGGCGACACTCATTGCCCGTGCCTCGGCATGCGACCCTTGACCACGATGTACAGCAGCGGCCCCATGCAGACGAACACCAGCGTCAGCAGCAGATAGGGCATGACGCCAAGCAACGAGCCGCCGCGCTTGCGGTGGTCACTGACCATCCACACGCAGCCCAGCCCGGCCATCACGTACAGGTCGATAACCACCTGCGCGGTGTCCGGCCGGGACATCAGTTCCAGGCCAAAGGCAATCAACGATTGCTCCGCAATCATCATGGTCCAGCCGGTGTACAGTGCAAACAGCAGCAACAGCGGCAGCGCGATCCATTCAGCTCTCATAGTCGAATTCCATACCTGTCGATCTGGCGGGCGAAGTTGGCCTCACGGTAGTGATACAGTCGCCTGCGCCGCAATGACCTCACAGGTCATGGACGCTTCAGCCAAGGACAGCCAGAGTCGCAGCATGAGCCCTCTTCCCTTCCACACCCCGCACCCACCCACCGCCACCGACGCGGGCGCGCATCTGCGCCGCCTGCGGCGCCAGGCCGGGCTCAGCCAACTCGACCTGGCGTTGCTCGCCGGTGTTTCGCAACGCCACCTGAGCTGCGTGGAAACCGGCCGCGCCAAGGCCAGCACAAGTACCCTGCATGCTTTGCTCAGCGTGCTGCAGGTACCGCTCGATCAGTGCAACGAAGTGTTCCTCGCGGCTGGCTATGCACCGCGCTACATGGCCTCTGCAGCGGACGCCCCGGCCATGAAGATGGTGCACGACGCCGTGGAGCACATCCTGCAGGCCAACAACCCCGCACCGGCCATCGTCATCGCCAGCAACTGGGACATCACGGCGGCCAATGCCAGTGCCGGGCTGTTGTTCGCAATGGCCGGCGTAGCCACCAGCAGCACCTCGGGCCTCAACCTGCTGGACACCCTGCTGCGCCCGGGCGGGCTAGGGGATCATCTGGTCAATGCCGACGAGATACGGGCGATCGCCTGGCAGCGGGCGGCCAGGGAGGCGGTGAGCAATCCTGACCTGGCGAGACTGCTGCAAGACTTGCCCGTGCCACCCGCATGGGCGGCAGATACGCCTGTGTCTCCATTGGTGCTGACCCGGGTGCGCGCTGCCGAGGGTGAGCTGCGCTTCCTGTCCACCTTCACCACCTTCGGCATGCCGCAGGACATCACGGTGGCGTCGCTGCGTATCGAGCACCTGGTGCCCGCCGACAGCGAGACATGGCAAGCCATGACGGCGGCCTATCAAGCGTGGCAAAACTGAAGCTGAGCAGCCAAGGCATGCGCTGGTCGTTCCCTGTAGAATCCGCCGCCAACTGCCGACCGGCATATCCAGGCATCGCTTCATGGAGGAACGCCATTGTCACTCAAGCTCCCAACCCTGCTGTTCTGCCTGACGCTTTGCAGCACGGCACAGGCCGCCCCCAGCGTCGAGGCCGAGGCTGACTATCAACGGGCAGTTCGCATGGCCGAAGCCAATGCGCAACAGGCGAGTCGATTGGTAGAGCAGGAACAACTTGGCCAGCTGGACAAACCCGCCATGGCGCAGGCCCTGCACGCTTTCGCACAAGAACACGACGCCATGGAACACGAGTTGCGCAAGGCCAGCGATGGCGGTCATGCCGTCGCGAGCTATCTGCTGGCCAACCTGGAGTCCCACTTCAAGTTGCTGATGCCAGGCCAACGTGAGCAAAAGCAGGCGCAGGCCTGCGCGCTGTACCAAACGGCGGCCGACCAGGGCCTGCTGGCTGCGGCGGTGGCGATGTTGCGCGAGTGCCAGACCGCAATGTTGCGCTTTGCCGTCGATGACCCGGAGCTTCAACGCCTGCGCGCACAACTGCTCAAGGCCTTGGAGCGGCCCGACCCCTATGCCGATTACTATCCGTTGCCAACGTCGCAATCGTTGTGCTTCAAAGGCCTGGATAAACCCACGTTAGATCCGCAACGACCGCTCGGCGCAGTGGCGCAAGCGTTCACTCCCGTCTCGTTGGAGCTGCAGCAGTACCGCGCAGACGCCTACTACTCACTGATAGTCATGGGCGACGTGGATGAAGCCACGGCGCAGGCCCACTTCAAGCAAGTGCAGGCATTGACCAAGGACTGCCTCGACCCGATGAACCTCAGTGCCGAATTCCGAGACAACGGCACCCACTGAATCCTTCATGCAAGCCGCCGCAGCAAGTGGGCATTCGACGATCAAGGCGGCACACCTGGCTTCAAGCCTGTGCCGCCTGCCCCGCCACCGCCCCGCCCTCCAGCACCATCCCCTCGCGCATCCGCTGCGCATCCCGGCTGAAACACCGCGAAGCCGCCAGCAGGAACACCATGGTCAGCATCAGCACCACGGGTATCAGGTACATCGCGTCATGCAGCCCCTGTGCCTTGAACGCCTCGTTCATCAGGCCCTCACCCGCCGCCGTCATAGCCGCCACGGCGAAGTGGTCGGACAGCCCGCCGACCACCACCGGCCCCAGCCCGCCGCCCAGCAGGTACAGCCCGGCGAAAAACAGTGCCATGGCCGTGGCCCGCAAGCGCGGTTGCACCACGTCCTGGATGGCGGTGTACACGCAGGTATAGAAGTTGTACGAGAACAGCCAGCCAATGCCGAAGACCGCCACGAACACGCCCAGCTCGATGCGCCCGGCATGCAGTGCCCACGCGGTGCACAAGCTGGCCACCAGCATGCTCAGCGCGGCAAACACCAGGCGGCCGTTGGCGAAGCGCTGGTGCACCTTGTCGGCCACCCAGCCGCCGAGGGTCAGGCCCACCAGGCCGCTGAGGCCGACGATCAGCCCGGTGGCCACTGCGGCGTCATGCAACGACAATGCGAAGTAACGCTGCAGCATCGGCACCATGAACGAGTTGCAGGCGTAGGTGGAGAAATTGAAAGTCAGCCCTGCCAGCACCAGCCAGGCGAAGGTGGGCACGCTCAGCACCCGACGCAGCGGGCGGTCCAGCGGGGTCTGGGCGATGGCCACGGTCTCCGCCGCACCGCGCGCGGGTTCGCGGATCATGAAAATGAACAGCGCCAGCAGCACGCCGGGCACGGCGGCAATGAAGAACGGTGCGCGCCAGGTACCGAAGGCCTCGACCATCGCGCCGATTGTAAAGAACGCTAGCAACAGGCCCAACGGCAGGCCGAGCATGAAGATGCCCATCGCCCTTGCCCGCCGCCCGGCGGGAAACAGGTCGCCGATCAGCGAGTTGGCGGCGGGCGCATAGCTGGCCTCGCCGATGCCCACGCCCATGCGCACCAGCAGGAAGCTCCAGAAACTGCCGACCATGCCGTTGACCGCCGTCAGCCCGCTCCAGGCCAGCAAGCCCCAGCCCATGAGCTTGCTGCGTGAACCCGTGTCGGCGATACGTGCCAGCGGCAGGCCGGCGATGGCGTAGACCAGGGTGAAGGCGGTGCCGATGATGCCGATCTGGAAGTCGCTCAGGTGCCACTCCAGACGGATCGGCTCGATGACGATGGCCGGGATGGTGCGGTCGAAGAAGTTGAACAGGTTGGCCAGGAACAGCAGGAACAGGATGCGCCAGGCGTTGGACGCTTGTGGGGCGGTGGGCATAGTCGGGTCCCTCGTTATTGTTGTTCGGGGCTTCCAGCACGCCTTGTGCAATCTAGAGGCGGATGCAGTGACCGTCTGCCAACATTGATCGCGCTTATAGCGGTTGATGGGTTTTGCCAGGGAGGGCTGCCAGTGCACTCGGGCCTGCACGAACTTCATCCCTGCCAAGGTACGGGAGTGCTAACGTAAGCGGCCATGCCGCCGGCCTGGGCGTGCAGCGTCGTGGCCGCCCTCGATACCCCATTCTGAAATTGGTAGTTCCCATGCCCGTTGCTGATTCATCCCTGATCATCTGGTCGGTCGCGGCCCTGGCCACCGCCCTGATCATCGTTCGCCCCGGTCGTATGCCGGAATACGTCTGGGCGCTGGGCGCCGCCATGCTGCTGACGGCCTGCGGGCTGATCCCGTGGCGCATGGCATTGTCGGCGGTGGCCAAAGGTGGCGATGTGTACCTGTTCCTGGTCGGCATGATGGTGCTGGCCGAACTGGCGCGCCAGGAGGGGTTGTTCGACTGGCTGGCCAGGTACGCGGTGCAGCACGCCAAGGGCTCCGGGCAGCGCCTGTTCGACCTGGTGTTCCTGGTCGGTACATGGGTTACGGTGTTCCTGTCCAACGACGCCACCGCCGTGGTGCTGACGCCGGCTGTGTACGCGGCATGCAAGGCGGCCAAGGCCGAGCCGCTGCCCTACCTGTTCATCTGCGCCTTCATCGCCAATGCCGCCAGCTTCGTGCTGCCCATCTCCAACCCGGCCAACCTGGTGGTCTTCGGCAGCCAGATGCCACCGCTGCTGGAGTGGCTGCGCCAGTTCAGCCTGCCGTCGCTGGCAGCCATCGCCGCGACCTACCTGATGCTGCGCCTGACCATGCGCAAGCGCATCCGCCAACCGCTGGCCGTGGCCATCGAGATGCGCCCCTTGTCGGCCGGCGCCCGGCTTTGCGCGCTGGGCCTGATGTTCACCGGTGCCCTGCTGTTGACGGTATCGGCACTGGACGTGCCGCTGGGGCTGCCGACCTTTTGCGCAGGCATGGCCACGGTCGGGCTGATCCACCTGCGCCAGCGGCGCAGCCCGGCGCCGTTGCTGCGCCATGTGGCCTGGGGCGTGCTGCCGCTGGTGGCGGGCCTGTTCGTGCTGGTGGAGGCGGTGGCCCATACCGGCGTGATCGAACGGCTCGCGCATAGGCTGGCGACCCTGGCGCAGCAATCGCCGGACACGGCGAGCTGGGCCGCGGGCGTGATCGCCGCGGTGGCCGGCAACCTGATGAACAACCTGCCCACCGGCCTGATCGCCGGCTCCATCGGCCAACTGGTCGAGCTGCCCCGGCAGACCACCGCCGCCTTGCTTATCGGCGTCGACCTGGGGCCGAACCTGTCGATCACCGGTTCCCTGGCCACGCTGCTGTGGCTGGTGGCGATCCGCCGCGAGGGCGAGCATGTCGGCGCGCTGAGTTTCTTGCGCCTGGGCGTGCTGGTAATGCCCCCGGCACTGGTGGCGGCACTGTTGCTGCTGGCGGTCTGAGCCCGGCCTTCAGAACACCACCGAACGCCGCTGCTCGGCCGTCGCCACCACCCTGCCGCGCTTGAGCACCATCAGCCGCGCTGGCAGGTCGAGGATCACGTCGCCGACACGGTGGGTATCCATCAGCACCAGGTCCGCGTCGTTGCCCACCGCCAGGCCATGGCTGTGCAACCCCAGGGCCTTGGCCGGGTTGCTGGTGAGCATCGGCAACACCGTGGCCTGGTCGTCCGCCCCGCCCAGGTGGCAGGCGGGGATGGCCAGCTGCGCGATGTGCAGCAGGTCGCCGGTGCCGTAGGGGGTGAAGGCATTGCGGATGTTGTTGGTGGCCAGGCATACGTTCACCCCGCCATCGCGCAACGCTCGCACCGGGGTCAAGGTGCGCCGCACATTGTGGCTGTCGCCACGGGCGCCCAGGTGCAGGTCGGTGGCGGGCAGGCACATCACGCTGATGCCGGCTTCGCGCAGCAGGGCGATGATGCGCGACTGGCGCTCTGGCTCGACGGCCGCCAGGCTGGTCAGGTGGCCGACGCTGACGCGCCCTTGGTAGCCTGCGGCGAGGGTCCGCCGGGCCACGTATTCGATGGTCATGTGCTCGGCGTCGTCGGCGAAGTCCTGGTGCAGGTCGATGTCCTTGCCATAGCGCTGGGCCAGGTCGAAGACGAAATCGATGTGCTCCAGGGGCGAGACGTCGTTGTAGGGAATGCCGCCGACCACATCGGCGCCCTTCTCCATGGCCTCGACCATCATCTCCTTCATGCCGGGCAGTTTCAGGATGCCTTCCTGGGGAAACGCCACTACCTGGATATCGATGACATCACGCAAGGTTTCGCGCAGCTCCAGGACCACGTCCAGGCCGGTGAAACCCTGGGCCGGGTCGAACTCCGCGTGGGCACGCACATGGGTGGTGCCGGCCTGCACCAGGGCGCGCAACACCTGCACAGAGCGCTCGCGAATGTCGTCGCGGGTCAGGGTGGGCTTGAGCGCCGCAGTGACGGCGATCGCTTCCTTCAAGGTGCCGGAGCGGTTGGCCCTGCGCTGCATGACATTGGCTTTTTCCAGGTGCAGGTGAGCTTCGACGAAGCCGGGGACCAGGACATTGCCGTTGCCCTGGATTTCCTGGTTTGCCGTTGCCGTGATCGTCTGGGCGATATCAGTGATCTTGCCGTCGTGCACGGCCACATCCATCAAGGGTTTTGCATCGTCGATGCGGACATTTCTGAAGATCAGGTCCATGCCGTCGCTCCTGTAGGGGATCAATAGCCTGCGTGGAAATGGCCCGGGCGTCGTGCGACGCCCGAGCCATTACCCTAGGGGCGAATCAGAACGGTTTGGTCGGCAGGTACTTGCCATCCAGGGTGATCACCGCGCGGGAGCCACCTTCCGGATCGTCTACCTTCTTCACGTCGAGCTTGAAGTTGATGGCGCTGATGATGCCGTCGCCGAACTTCTCGTGGACCAGTGCCTTGAGGGTGGTGCCGTACACCTGCAGCATCTCGTAGAAGCGGTAGATGGTCGGGTCGGTCGGCACGCCGCCTTGGATGCTGCCGCGCAGTGGCACGGTCTGCAGCAGGGCGATGCCGTCGGCGTCCAGGCCGAGCTTGTCACCCACCACCTGGGCAGCGCTGGCCGGCAGCGGGTGCTGGCCCAGCAGCGCGGCAGTGACGAAGGCTTCGGACAGGCCGGTGCCGTCGGTGATCTGGGCGAACGACAGGTCCTTGCGGGCCTTGGCCAGGAGGATGACTTCGCTCAGGGCAAGGCGGGCGTTCTGGCTGATTTGCGACTGGATCATGGTGTGTCTCCTTGGGTTTGAAAGGGGTTCAGGCAACGTGTTTGGAAGGGTGGGAAACGGCATTGACGTCAGGGTTCTGCGCCAGGGCGACGAACTGGCCGGTACGTCCGTCGAAGGCATCGATGCGGCCGCTTTCGATGTCGTAGATCCAGCCATGCAGGCGCACGCGGCCCTCTTCCAGGGCCAGGCGCACCGAGGGGTGGGTCTGGATGTTGGCCAGCTGGGCGATCACGTTCTCGCGCACCATGGCCTCGACCTTGGCCTGCGGGCTGTGATGCTGGCGCGCCTCGTTGACCACCCGGGCGGAGTCGGCGTAGCGCAGCCAGCCGGCCACGGCGGGCATGTGGTCCAGGCACTTGCAGGTGGCGATGGCGGTCATGGCGCCGCAGTCGGAGTGGCCGCAGATGACGATGTCGGCTACCTGCAGGGCGGCGACGGCATATTCGACCGAGGCCGATACGCCGCCAGGCTCAGGGCCGTAGGACGGCACGATGTTGCCTGCGTTGCGGATGACGAACAGGTCGCCCGGCTCGCGCTGGGTGACCAGCTCAGGCACCAGGCGGCTGTCGGAGCAGGAGATGAACAGCGCCCGGGGGCTTTGCTGGGTGGCCAGGTCCTTGAACAGCTTGATCCGTTCGGGGAAGGCGTCGCGCTGGAACTTCAGAAAACCGTCGATGATGTCTTTCATGGCTGCTTGCCTCAATGTCGCGGTGTGTTGAGGCAAAGGTTACGTAGCGCATTACATAAGGTAAAAGTCTCATTTATGATGAAGCACATCAGATTATCTTATGGGAACAGTCATGCTTGCCCGGCACCTCCAGTACTTTCTCGCAGTGGCGCAACACCACAGCTTCACCCGCGCCGCAGCGGCGCTGCATGTCTCCCAGCCGGCGCTGTCACAGCAGGTCAGGCAACTGGAAGAAAGCCTGGGCGCGCAGTTGTTCGACCGTTCCGGGCGCAGCACGCGGCTGACCGATGCCGGGGAGGTCTACCTGCGCTATGCCAAGCGGGCGGAACAGGAACTGCTGGAGGCCAGGCGCGCCATCCATGACGTGGGAGATCTGAGCCGGGGATCGCTGCGGGTGGCAGTGACGCCGACCTTCACCACCTACCTGATCGGCCCGCTGGTCGAGGCCTTCCATGCGCGTTATCCGAACATCACCCTGAACCTGCGCGAAATCGCCCAGGAGCGCATGGAGGAGCTGTTGCAGGCCGATGAGCTGGATGTCGGCATCGCCTTCGATGAGGTCCACAGCCAGGACATCGACAGCCGTCCGCTGCTGGTGGAAACCCTGGCGCTGGTGGTCGGTCGCGCGCATCCGCTGGCTACTGCCCGCAGCATTGGCCCTCAGGCACTCAACGACGAGTCGCTGATCCTGCTCAGCGCCGAGTTCGCCACGCGCGAGCAGATCGAGCGTTATTGCCGCCAGCACGGCATACGCCCACGGGTGCGGATGGAGGCCAACGCCATTGGCGCAGTGATCGAAGTGGTGCGCCGCACGACCCTGTCGACCCTGCTGCCCGCCAACCTCGCCCTGGCCCATGATGACCTGACCGCCATTGCCCTGGACCCACTGCGCCTGCAGCGCACCGCAGTCTTGATGCAGCGCAGGGGCGCTTACCAGAGCGCGGCGGCGCGGGCTTTCAGCGAAGTGGCAACGTCAGTGGCGGCACGCCTGGAAACCGGCGACAGCGCAGCCGGTATTCAGCTCAGCTGAGCGATCAACACCGCATTGGTGTAGATCAGGCTGCCATCACTGGCCCGATGCCCGACCAGATGGAACTGGCCACGCTCGTCGTCACTCAGGTAGACGCGCAGGCGGCAGTCCGACAACGGGCCGTAGCCCTCGGGCAGCACCAGGTTCAGGCTGTCCATGTCGACATCCACCATCGCCTCGGGCTCGTGGCTCTGTTGCAGGCGTTCCTCGGCCTGCTCCAACTTGCGGTGGTTCACGCCCTGGATGTCGAAGTGAATGTCACCCACCGGGGTGGACCTGCGATCACCCTCACCTTTGAACCAGCCTTCGATCGTCAGCGTACTCATGGCGAGTCCTCATGCTGTGGAGCATTTTCGATCACTGCTGATGGGGTTGACCCTGGCGTGGCCGGGAATGTTCCAATCGTTCGCCCAGGCGCTCAGGCGCCTTGCGCCAAAGCCGCCTCCATTGCCCTGGCCTGCTCCCGCAGCGCTTGGCAGAACGGCTCCAACACCGCTGATGCGGGCCGCAGCTCGGGCCGGATCAGCATCACCTGGTACGGCACCGACAGGCTCAGGCGGCGGATCGCCAGCCCAGCCTGCCCCGCTTCCAGCCCGCTCAGCGGATTGATGATCGCCACCCCCAGGCCCTGGCGGACCATGGCGCACACCGAGGCGGCGCTGGTGGTCTCGATGATCGTCCGCCGGTTCACGCCGGCCTCGCGAAAATGCAGGTCGAGTTGCTGCCGGTAACTGTCCAGGCTGGCCAGGTTGATGAAGTCGACTTCGTGGAAGTCCTGCAGCTGGAGTACCGGCTTGGCCAGCAGGGGGTGCTGCGCGGGCAACACGCAGACCATGTCGGCACTGAACAACAGTTCGCCGACCGCGCCCCGCGGCACTTGCGCGGTCTCGGTCAGGCCGAGGTCGTGCTGTTGGGCGACCAGCGACTCCTCCAACAATGGCGACTCCTGGGCGGTGATGCTCAGGCTGACCCCGGGATGGTGCTGGTGAAACGCCTTGCAGGCCTTCGGCAGCAGGGTTTGCGAGAACAACGGCAGGCAGGTGATGGCCAGCCGGCCCTGCTCGAAATTGCGGATGGCCTGGGCGAAGCGGTCGATGCGCTCGAGGCCGACGAAGGCACGCTCGACTTCCTCGATCAGCAGCAAGGCCTGGGCACTGGGCACCAGGCGCCCGCCTTCGCGCTCGAACAGGCTCAGGCCGGTGACCTGCTCCATGCGCGCCAGCTCGCGGCTGACCGTGGGCTGCGAGGTGAACAGCAGGCGCGCGGCGCCAGTGACACTGCCGGCGGCCATGATGGCGCGGAACACTTCGATATGACGGATGGAAAGTCGCATGGCTGAGACAAGACCTGGGCGTGACCAGAAATCTGGAGGGGTTTCGACATATCAAATATGAATTGCCTTCAGAACAATAGCTATTTTTCTGAATCACCAAAACTGCCTCACCATCGGCGTATCCAAAACAAGGAACGCCACCATGACCACCACCCTCCTGGCCGACGCCGTCCGCCAGCACGGCTCGCCGCTGTGGGCCTACGACGCCCAGACCATCCATCAGCGCATCGACCAGCTCACCCAGCACTTCGACACCGTGCGCTTCGCGCAGAAGGCCAACCCCAACCTGCATGTGCTGCGTCTGATCCGCGAACGCGGCCTGGTGCTCGATGCTGTGTCGCTGGGCGAAATGGAACGCGCCTTCGCCGCCGGGGCGTCGGTGGGCGGCGAACCGGCCGGCGTGGTGCTGACCTGCGACGTGCTGGACCAGCCGACCCTGGCGCGGGTGGTGGAGACCGGTATCGAGGTCAACGCCGGCTCCATCGACATGCTCCGCCAGCTCGGCGAGCGCTCCCCCGGCCACCGGGTGTGGCTGCGCATCAACCCCGGCTTCGGCCATGGCCACAGCCGCAAGACCAATACCGGCGGCGAGAACAGCAAGCACGGCATCTGGCACGAACAACTGCCCGAGGCGCTGGCCTGCGTAAAAGAACACGGCCTGCATCTGGTGGGCGTGCACATGCACATCGGCTCGGGGGTGGACTACCAGCACCTGGAGCAGGTGGCCAGCGCGATGGTCGGGCTGATCGGCCGCCTGGGCATGGATATCGAGGCCTTCTCCATCGGCGGCGGTTTGTCCACGCCCTACCGCGACGGCGACCAGCCGGTTGACCTGCAGCGCTATGCCCGCACCTGGGCGGTGGCGCGTTCGGAGATCGAGGCGATGCTCGGCCACCCCGTGCGCATGGAGATCGAGCCGGGGCGTTTCCTGGTGGCCGAGTGCGGCTACCTGGTGGCCGAGGTGCGCGCCGTCAAGCAGATGGGCGACCGCCACTACATCCTGGTCGATGCCGGCTTCAACGACCTGATGCGCCCGGCGATGTACGGTGCTTATCACCGCATGAGCCTGTTCGATGCCGTGGGGCACCCAGTCAATCGCCCCCTGCAACCGACCGTGGTGGCCGGGCCGCTGTGCGAGTCCGGTGATGTGTTCACCCAGAACGACGAGGAGCTGATGCCCCAGGACCTGCCCCAGGCCAAGGTGGGCGATCTGCTGGTAATTCACGACGCCGGGGCCTATGGCGCATCGATGTCGTCGAACTACAACAGCCGACCGTTGCTCCCGGAGTTTCTGCTCGAACAAGGTAACCTGCGGATGATCCGTCGACGGCAGAGCGTGCAGGAGCTGCTGGCCCTGGAGTTATCCGTGTAACGCGATGGGTTTGTGGGGGCGAGCCCGCTCCCACAACGGCGGGCGTCAAGCCGGTGTCACCAGACGGTACCCCACGCCCGGTTCGGTAATGATGAACCTGGGCGCCGTGGGGTCATCCCCCAGCTTCTGCCGCAGGTGCCCCACCACGATGCGCAGGTAGTGGGTATCGTCGACATGGGTCGGCCCCCAGATATCCTTGAGCAGTTGCTGCTGGGTGATCACCCGCCCGGGGTGCCCGGCCAGTTGCGCCAGCAACGCATACTCCTTGCGCGTAAGCGCCACCTCGACGCCCTCCAGGGTCACCTTGCGATAGGCAAAATCCACCACCAATGGCCCAAAGCTCGCCGCCGACGTGGCTGCCCCCACCTGGGGCGCCTGGCGCAGCAACGCCCGCACCCGGGCGAGGAATTCCTGGATACCGAAGGGCTTGGTCACGTAGTCGTTGGCCCCGCCGTCAAGCGCATCGACCTTCTGTACTTCGCTGGCACGCACCGACAACACCATCACCGGTACCGTGCTCCATTCACGCAGTTCGCGCAGCACCTGCTGGCCGTCCATGTCCGGCAGGCCGAGGTCGAGCACCACCAGGTCGGGCTTGTTCAGGGCGGCCTGGGCCAGGCCCTCGCTACCGGTGCCGGCCTCGATCACCTTGTAGCCCTGGGACGCCAGGCTGATACGCAGGAACTTGCGGATCTGCGGCTCGTCGTCGATGACCAGCAGGGTGGCGGCTTGGCTCATGGGGCTTCACTTTCGGTGTCGGGTTGGGTCGGCAGCGGCAAGCATAGAGTGATGCGGGTGCCGTGGCCATCGATGCCATCGTCGACCAGGATGCGCCCGCCATGGGCACCGATCATGCCCTGGCAGATCGCCAGGCCCAGGCCGGTGCCCTGCCCGCCCCGATCGCCGCGGGCGGCGGTGTAGAACATGTCGAAGATCTTTTCGCGCTCGTCCTGGGGGATGCCGGGGCCCTCGTCGGCGACCGCGAGGCACAGCTGTTCGTCGTGCACCGAGACCTGCAGTTGCAGCCGACCGTTGGCCGGGGAAAAGCGCGCGGCGTTTTCCAGCACGTTGATCAGCGCCTGCTCGATCAGCGCCGCGTGCACGAACAGCAGCGGCAGCTCGGGCGGGACTTCGGTGTGCACGCGCAGGGGCGCCAGCACCACGCGCAAGCGGTTGAGGGCGCTGCCGACGATATCGGCCGGGGCTACCCAGTCGCGGGCCAGCTTGAGCGTGCCGTGGCCCAGGCGGGTCATGTCCAGCAGATTCTGGATGTAGCGATCCAGGCGCTCGGCTTCGTTGCGAGTGCCTTCCAGCAGCTCGCGGCGATCGTCCGGGGGGATGGCGTCGCCCAGCGCCAGCAGGCTGTCGATACTGCCGCGCATCGACGTCAGCGGCGTGCGCAGGTCATGGGAGACCGAGGCGAGCAAGGCGCTGCGCAGTTGCTCGGTTTCACCATGCAGGCGGGCGGCTTCCAGTTGTTCGCCCAGGCGGGCGCGGGCCAGGGCCTGGGCCAGGGGCTGCGCCAGGGCCATCAACAACCGACGGCGCGGATCACTCAGTGGTTCGCCGTCGCGGGGGCGGATGCCGAGCAGGGCCAGGGGCTGTTCCTCCACGGCCAGCGGCCACCACCACCAGCGGCCGTGGGGCAAGGTGTCACTGCCAAAGCCCGCGGCCTGGCCATGTTGCCAGGCCCATTCGGCGGCGGCGCGTTCATTGTCGGTGAAGGCTGGCGAGCCACCGCTGGCCACCTGCAGCAGGCCGTCGGCACTGCGTTCGAGCAGACACACCTGCACGCCCTGCCAGCCATCCATATGCTGGCCGGCAGCGCTGAACACCGCCTGGCGGTCGGTGGCCACGGTCAGGCGACGCGACAGATCGAGCAACTGGCGGGTCTCTGCCTGGGTCTCGCGCAACGCCTGCAACTGGCGGCGCTGGCGCGCGGCGAGGTTGCCGGTCAGCGCGGCCATCAGCAGGAAGAAGACCAGGGTCAGCACGTCCTCTTCGCGCTGGATGGCGAAGGAGAAGTTCGGCGGTATGAACAGGAAATCGTAGGTGAGGAACGACAGCGCCGCGCACGCCAGGGCCGGCCCCAGGCTGCTGCGCACCGCCACCAGCAGCACGGCGGCGAGGAACACCAGGGAAATGTTGGGCAGCGCCAGCACGCTCGACACGGCCCAGGCCAGGCCTGCGGCCAGCAGCGTGGCGACCAGCGCCAGCACATAATGGCGCCACACCCATACGCGCTTGACCGCCGTGCGCGCCGCTGGCGGCTGGGCGTCGCGGTCGAGCACGTTGATCTCCAGGCCGTGGCTCTCACGCAGCAGGCGGGCCGCCACGCCGGCGCCGAACAGGCGCCGACGTAACAGGTCACGGGACTGGCCCACCAGCACCAGGCTGGCGCGGCGCTCGGCGGCGTGCTGGATCAGCGTGCGTGCCACTTCGCCGGCGCGCAGCAGCACCACTTCGCCGCCAAGGCGCTCGGCCAGTTGCTGGGCGGCCTGCAAGCGATGGCGGGCCGTTTCGTCACGCAGGCGGCCGTTGTCGACGTGGACCACGCTCCATGGCAGATGGCGACGCTGGGCGACGCGACAGGCATGCCGCACCAGGCGTTCGGCCTGCTCGTCGCCATCGATGCCCACCAGCAGCCGGCCGCGCAGGGCCGGGGCTTCCTGGCCGCGCTGGCGGTAGCCGCTGGCCAGGTCCGCGTCCACCTGGGCGGCGGCGGTCTGCATGGCCAGCTCGCGCAGGGCGGTGAGGTTGGTCTGGGAGAAATAGGCCTCGATGGCGGCTCGCGCCTGCTCGGGCACGTAGACCTTGCCCTCGCGCAGGCGCTCGAGCAGCTCGCGCGGCGGCAGGTCGATCAGCACCAGTTCGAAGGCTTCCTGCAGCACCCAGTCGGGCAGCGTCTCGCGCACCTGCACGCCGGTGATGTCGCGGACCTTGTCGTTGAGGCTTTCCAGGTGCTGGACGTTGACCGTGGTGTAGACGTCGATGCCGGCGGCGAGCAGTTCCTGCACGTCCTGCCAGCGCTTGGCGTGGCGGCTGCCGGGGGCGTTGGTGTGAGCCAGTTCGTCGACCAGCACCAGCGGTGGCGCGGCCTTGAGCAGGCCGTCGAGGTCCATTTCCTCGAGCATCACGCCGCGGTATTCGCTGCGCAGCAGGGGTTGTTGGGGCAGCCCGCCGAGCAGGGCTTCGGTCTCGGCGCGGCCGTGGGTCTCGACCACTCCGGCTACCACTTGCACGCCCTGGCGCTGCTGGGCGTGGGCGGCCTGGAGCATGGCAAAGGTCTTGCCGACCCCGGGCGCGGCGCCGAGGAACACCTTGAGCCTGCCGCGGCCTTCGCGGGGCAGGCCGGCCAACAGCGCGTCGGCGCGGGTGGGGTTACTCATGCTTCATCCTTCAAAATGTAACGAATGAGGGCCTGCCGGCGATGGGCCGCAAAGCGGCCCCGGCTTCAGTGGCTCGGCGCAAGGCGTTCAAGCGCCTGGTTCAACGCCAGCACATTCACCACCGGCGGCCCGACCAATGGCCGCAGGGTGGCCCCATTCACCAACCCTTGCAAGCGCTCCTCCGAGACCTGCCGCGCCGCCGCCACACGCGGCAGCTGGTAGGCGATCGCCTCGGGCGGCAGGTGCGGGTCCAGCCCGCTGCCGGAGGTGGTCAACAGCGCCTGGGGCACCGGCCCCTGCTGCGCCTGGTACTGCTGGGAGGCGTCAGTCTTGACCCGTTCGGCCAGCGCCGGGTTGCTCGGCGCCAGGTTGCTCGCGCCGCTGGCCACGGTGGCATAGGCGCCCGCCGAAGGCCGCGACTGGAACCAGCCGTCGCCCTTGAATTCCTGGGCGATCAGCGCCGAGCCGCGCACCTGGCCACGGTCATCGCGCACCAGGCTACCGTTGGCCTGCTCAGGGAAGGCGACCTGGGCGATGCCGGTCACCGCCAGGGGATACAGCGCGCCGGTGACCACGGTCATCAGCAGGACCAGGCTCAGGGCCGGGCGTACATAAGCGGTCATGTCAGTCTCTCCTCAGACCAGGTGCAGCGCAGTAAGCAGCATGTCGATCAGCTTGATCCCGGCGAACGGCACGACAATGCCGCCCAGGCCGTAGATCAGCAGGTTGCGCCGCAGCAAATGGGCGGCGCTGGCGGCCTGCACCCGCACCCCACGCAGCGCCAGGGGGATCAGCACGATGATGATCAGCGCGTTGAACACGATGGCCGAGAGGATCGCGCTCTGCGGGCTGGCCAGGTGCATCAGGTTGAGCACGCCCAACTGCGGGTAGATGGCGGCGAACAGCGCCGGCAGGATGGCGAAGTACTTGGCCACGTCGTTGGCGATGGAGAAGGTGGTCAGCGCGCCGCGGGTGACCAGCAGCTCCTTGCCCACCTGCACCACGTCCAGCAGCTTGGTCGGGTCGCTGTCCAGGTCGACCATGTTGGCGGCCTCGCGGGCCGCCTGGGTGCCGTCGTTCATGGCCATGCCGACATCGGCCTGGGCCAGGGCCGGCGCGTCGTTGGCACCGTCGCCGCACATGGCCACCAGGCGCCCGTCGTTCTGCTCCTGGCGGATCCGCGCCAGCTTCTTCTCCGGGGTGGCCTCGGCGAGCACGTCATCGACGCCCGCCTCGGCGGCGATGGCGGCGGCGGTCAGCGGGTTGTCGCCGGTGACCATCACAGTGCGGATACCGAGCTTGCGCAGTTCGGCGAAGCGCTCGCGGATACCGGGCTTGACCACGTCCTTGAGGTGGATCACGCCGAGCAGGTGCTTGTCGACGCACACCAGCAGCGGAGTACCGCCGCTCTGGGCGATGCGCTCCACTTCACGGGCCAGGGCCGTGGGCAGCTCCAGGCGTTGCAGGCCGCAGAAGGCCAGCACCGCGTCGACGGCGCCCTTGCGGTAGCGGCGCTGCTGAAAATCGATGCCCGACAGGCGCGTCTCGGCGCTGAAGGCGATGGCTTCGTACTGGTTGCTCGCAGGTTCCGCGAAATCGTGCAACTGGCGCAGGTACTCGACGATCGACTTGCCTTCGGCAGTGTCATCGGCCAGCGAGGCGAGCAAGGCGCCCTCCCCCAGCTCCTTGGCGGTCACCCCGGAGGCTGCGTGCAGGGCGCTGCAGCGACGGTTGCCGAAGGTGATGGTGCCGGTCTTGTCGAGCATCAGCGTATGCACGTCGCCTGCCGCTTCCACGGCGCGGCCAGAGCGGGCGATCACGTTCAGGCGCACCAGGCGGTCCATGCCGGCGATGCCGATGGCCGACAACAGGCCGCCGATGGTAGTGGGGATCAGCGTCACCAGCAGCGCGGCGAGGAAGATCAGCGGCAGCTCGCCGCCGGCGAAGCGGGCGAACGGCTGCAGGGTCACCACCACAATCAGGAAGATCAGGGTCAGGCCGATCAGCAGGATGTCGAGGGCGATCTCGTTGGGGGTCTTCTGCCGCTTGGCGCCTTCGACCAGGGCAATCATGCGGTCAAGGGTTGACTCGCCGGGGTTGCTGGTAATGCGGATCAGCAGCCAGTCGGAGACCAGGCGGGTGTTGCCGGTAACGGCCGAACGGTCGCCGCCGGACTCGCGGATCACCGGCGCGGACTCGCCGGTGATGGCCGCCTCGTTGACCGCGGCGATGCCTTCGAGCACCTCACCGTCGCCGGGGATCAGCTCACCGGCCACCACGCGCACCACGTCGTCCTTGCGCAACTGGGTGGCGGCGACGGTCTCGAACGTACCGTCGCTCTTGCGGCGCTTGGCGGCCAGGCCCTGGCTGCCAGCCTTGAGGCTGTCGGCGCGGGCCTTGCCGCGACCTTCGGCGAGGGCTTCGGCGAAGTTGGCGAACAGCACGGTGAACCATAGCCACACGGTGATCTGCACGGCCACTGAAGTGCTCACGCCACTTTCAGGGGCAAAGCAAAGCACGGTGGTCAGCATGGCAGTGAGGGCCACCACCAGCATCACCGGGGCGCGCCTGAGCTGGCGCGGGTCGAGCTTGACGAAGGCCTGCACCAGCGCCGGGCGCCACAGGGCGGCGAAACGGGTCTGGTCCTTGGCGCTATGACGCGCCTTCACTTCGGGAATGGGCATGTTCATGGTGTGTTCCTCAGAAACCCAGGCTCAGGTGTTCGGCAATCGGCCCCAGGGCCAGGGTCGGCAGGAAGGTCAGGCCACCGACCAGCAGGATGGTCACCAGCAGCAGCGTGGTGAACAGCGGGCCGTGGGTGGGGAAGCTGTTCAGGCCTTGCGGCGCGCTTTTCTTGGCCGCCAGGCTACCGGCCAGGGCCAGCACTGGCAGGATGTAGCCGAAGCGGCCGATCAGCATGGCCAGGCCGATCATCACGTTGTGGAACGGGGTGTTGGCGCCGAAGCCGGCGAAGGCCGAGCCATTGTTGGCGGTGCCGGAGGTGTAGGCGTACAGCAGTTGGCTGAAGCCGTGGGCGCCGGGGTTGGTTACCGCGCCGGCAGGCCCAGGCAGGCTGGCGGCGATGGCGCCGAGCACCAGCACGCCCACCGGCATCACCAGCAGGGTCGCCACCAGCAGTTGCACTTCACGGGCCTGCAGCTTCTTGCCCAGGTATTCCGGGGTGCGGCCAATCATCAGGCCGGCCAGGAACACGGCGATCAGCACGAACAGCAGCATGCCGTAGAGGCCGGCGCCGACGCCGCCGAAGATCACCTCGCCAAGCATCATGTTGACCATCGCCACCATGCCGGTCAGCGGGTTGAGGCTATCGTGCATGGCGTTGACCGAACCGTTGGAAGCCGAGGTAGTGGTCACCGTCCACAACACCGAACCTGTGGTACCGAAGCGGCTCTCCTTGCCTTCCAGCGGCGCGCTCTGCTGCACCTGGGCGCTTTCCAGGGCCGGATTGGGTTGATGCTCCGACCACAGCGCGGTGCTGCCGCCGATCAGGAACAGCGCGAGCATGCAGGCGATGATCGTGCGGCTCTGGCGCAGGTCCTTCACGTAGTGGCCAAAGGTGAATACCAGGGCCACCGGGATCAGGATGATCGAAGCCACTTCGAAAAGGTTGCTCCAGGCCGTGGGGTTCTCGAACGGGTGCGCCGAGTTGACGCCGAAGAAGCCACCGCCGTTGGTGCCCAACTGCTTGATGGCGATCTGGCTGGCGGCTGGGCCCAGCGGGATGGTCTGCTCGGTGCCTTGCAGGGTCACGGCGTGGACGTAGTCGGCAAAGGTCTGCGGCACGCCTTGCCAGACCAGCAGCAGCGCCAGCACCAGGCACAGCGGCAGCAGGCCGTAGAGGGTGGCGCGCGTCAGGTCGACCCAGAAGTTGCCCAGGGTATTGGCCGAGCGACGGGCAATGCCCCGGCACAGGGCGACCAGCACGGCCAGGCCGGTGGCGGCACTGACGAAGTTCTGCACGGTCAGGCCGATCATTTGCGTCAGGTAGCTGACCGAGGCTTCACCACTGTAGGCCTGCCAGTTGGTATTGGTCATGAAGCTGACCGCAGTGTTGAACGCCAGCGACCACTCCTGGCCCGGCAGGTGCTGCGGGTTCAGTGGCAGCGAGCCTTGCAGCAGCAGCACGGCGAACAACAGCAGGAAGCCCGCGAGGTTGAAGGCCAGCAGCGCCAGGGTGTACTGCTTCCAGCCCTGCTCCTGTTCGGCGTTCACCCCGGCCAGGCGGTAGCAGCCCTGCTCCACCGGGCCGAGGACGGGAGACAGCCAGGTACGCTGGCCTTCCATCACCTTGTAGTAGAAGCGTCCGAGCCAAGGCGCCGGCAACAGCACGATGGCGAAGAACGCCAGCAGCAGCAGGTAATCGTAACTGTGCATGGTCGCCCCTTAGCCGCGATCGGCGCGCAGCAGCGCCACCAGCAGGTAAACCGCCAACGCCACCGCCAGAAGCAGTGACAGCCCGTCGAGCATGTACATGTGCAATCTCCCCTAGTTGCGGCGTGAAGGCCGCTTTGGGGAAATTGTCCGAGGGAGGGGCGTAAAGGGGCGAGATGGGGGGTGGGGTCAGGGCATAAAGAAAGCGTAAAGATCGCTGATGTATCGCGGGGCAAGCCCGCGATGGATATCAGCGCTGCGGCGTGTGCTGCGCGGTATTGCGGCTCCAGTCCAGCAGCAGGCTGTACCCCACCGCCAGCAAGGTCGGCCCGATGAACAGCCCGATGAAGCCGAACGCGATCAGGCCGCCGAACACCCCGAGCAGCACGATGACCAGCGGCAGGTTACCGCCGCGGCTGATCAGGTACGGCTTGAGCACGTTGTCCACGCCGCTGATGATGAAGGTGCCCCAGACGCCCAGGAACACCGCCATGCCGTAGTCGCCCTTCCACACCAGCCAGGCGGTGGCCGGTATCCACGCCAGCGGCGGACCCATGGGGATCAGGCTGAGCATGAAGGTCACCAGGCCCAGCACGATGGCCCCCGGCACGCCGGCGATCAGGAAGCCGATCAGTGCCAGCAGCGCCTGGGCGGCAGCGGTGCCGATCACGCCGTTGACCACCCGCTGTACGGTGCCGGCGACCAGGTCGACGTAGTACTCGGCGCGCTCGCCCACCAGCCGTTGCAGCAGGCGGTGCACGAACGCCGCCAGGCGTGGCCCGTCGCGGTAGAAGAAGAACACGAACACCAGGCTCAGGGTCAGCTCCAGCACCCCGCCGCCGATCTGCGCGCTGCGGGCCAGCAACCAGTTGCCGACCTGCCCCAGGTACGGCTTGGCCGAGGCCAACAAGGCCGCGCCCTGCTGGTCGAAGGACTCCCACCAGCCAACCAGGCGCTCGCCCACGAACGGGATCCCGGCCACCCAGGCGGGCGCGTCCGGCAGGCCATCGACCTGCACATCGCGAATGAACGCGGTGGCATCACGCACATGGTCGGCCAGGTTGAACCCCAGCCACACCAGCGGCATGGCCACCAGCAGGATCCACACCGTGGTCAGCAGGCTCGCGGCGAGGGTTTCGCGGCCGCCCAGCACGCGGGTCAGTAAGCGCATCAGCGGCCAGCTGGCGAAGGCCAGGATGGCGCCCCACAGCAGCGCCGAGATGAACGGCGCCATCACCCACAGCGCGGCGCCCAGCAGGGTCAGCAGCAGGATCTGGATCAACAGGCGGTCATTGTTGGCCATGGTGGCGCTCACTCAACGGATCAGTTCCAGGTGCAGGCCTTCGGTCGGGGCGTCGCCCACCTCAAGCCGGGCACTGCGCACGCCGGCCTTGACCAGTTGCTCGCGCCAGGCTTCGGCGCCCTTGCCGCTGAGGCTGGCGCGCAGGGTGCTGTCGAGGTTGAGGCTGCGGGCCAGCAGCGTCGCCCAGGCGGCCTGGGGCTCGGCCAGGTCAGGGTAGTCGAGCTTGCCGGTGTCGCGCAGCTCGCGCAGCACCGTGGCGGCGGTGGGCAGCAGCTCGCCCAACGGACTGCCGGCGACGAACTCCTCGACATGCAGGTAGGCGCGGCGATTGCCGCGAGTCACGCTGTACAGCGCCACCAGGGTGTCGGCTTCTTCGGCGGAGCGGCGCAACAGGATGAATGCCTGCTGCTCGTCACCGCCGTTGAGGCGGGCGTTGGCGAACACGTCGTTGGCCCACAGGCTGGCTTCGCCGCAGTCGCGGCCCTGGCACCAGAACAACGGGTAGCCACCGTCCTGCTGCAACGCTTCGCGGGCGCTGGTGAAGGCTTCGCGGGCGCTGCGCTCGACCGGCAATTCGTAGGTCACGGAGCTGACCTGGCCACGGCTCTCGACCTTGTCCTCGACCCGTAGCCGGCCGCTGATCTTGCGCAGCGGGCCCATGGGATAGACGCGTTCCTGCTCCACTGCCGGGCGTTGGTCGACCACCTTAGCGTCTGCGGGTACCGGCAGGCTGCCAGCCCAGAGCAGCGGGCTGGCAATGGCGAGGCACGCGGCGATGGCGCCGCGAACGAAAACAGGTGCGCTCATCGACCGCCCTCGCAGGTGGCGGGGCAAGGTGCGTGGATGTCTGGCATGTACATGGTTGTCTCCCTTTCAACCCGCCAAGCCTCGACACTTGTCCGGTGCAAGTCAAGGAATGCCAAAGAAGCGATTGAAACAGTCTGCGACAAGGGCCGCGCCCGCGGCGTCGTTCAGGTGCAGATGGTGCCCGCCCGGCAAGGTCACCTGCTCGAAGGGTAGCTGCTCCAGCAGTTCCGTGTGGCGCGCCAGCATGCCGTCGGCGGCAACCACCAGGCACGCCGGGCAGGCGATGCGCTTGACGAAGGCCATGGCCTGGTCCTGGTTCAGCCGGGTGGGCGAAGGCAAGGTGAGGCGGCTGTCGCTGCGCCAGCTATAGCCGCCGGGCACCGGCATCAGGCCGCGCTGGGCCAGCAACTCGGCGGCTTCGCGGCTGACCGCGACCATGCCCTTCATGCGCGCCTCGACGCCCTCCTCCAGGGTCGGGTACACCGACTTGCGCTTGCCCTCCAGGCGCAGCTGTGCCTGCAAGGCCAGCCCCAGGCGCTCGGCAGCGTCCTGTTCGCTGAGCGTCGGTGGGATCACCCCGTCGATCAGCGCCAGGTGACTGACCCGCTCGGGCAAGGCCCCGGCCAACTGCACCGAGATGATCGCGCCAAGCGAATGACCGAGCAGGCCGAAGCGCTCCCAGCCCAGTTGCTCGGCAACCCGCAGCACGTCATGGGCGTAGTCGGCCAGGGCATAGCCGGCACCGACCGGGCGATGCTCGGAGTAACCATGCCCGGCCAGGTCCAGGGCGACGATGCGCAGCCCCTTCAGCTGCGGCGCCAGGCGGGCGAAGCTGTTGGCGTTGTCCAGCCAGCCATGCAGGGCGATCACCGGCAGGCCGTCGGCCGGACCGAACAGGTGCGCGGCCAGCTCGATATGGCCCAGCGTCAGGCGGATCTCCTCGACCTGGGCGCTCATGCCTGGCTCCAGCGGTCGAACAGGCCCTTGATCAGGCTGGCGGTGTCGGTGGGCCGCTCCAGCGGGAACATGTGCCCGCCCGGCAGGCTGTGGTACTCGCCCTTGGCCATGGCGCGCACGGCCAGGGCGTGGTGCTTGCGAATCACCCGGCTTTGGGCGCCGCGCACCATCGCCAGCGGCACCTGCAACTGACGTGGCCTGGCTGGGCTGACATGGGGAATGCTGCGGTAGATGCTGATTTCGGTGGCCGGGTCGAAGCGCAGGCGCAGACCGTCCTCGCCCTGCTCCAGGCCATGCTCCAGGTAGGCCTCCAGGCAATCCGGGTCGAAGTGGCGAAACAAGGTCTTGCCGGCGAAGTAGCGACGGGCGCTGTCGCGGTCCGCGAATGCCTCGCGCCGACCCAGGGTACGCCCGGCTGGGGTGATGCGGTCGATGAAACCCAGGCGCTTGGCGGCCTGGATCAGCCATTCGTCGGCGCGGGTCAGCACCGGCGAATCGAGCATCACCACCCCGCGGTAGAACTCCGGCCGACGCAGCGCCGCATGCAGGTGCAGCACACCGCCGAGGGAGTGACCGACACCCCAGACCGGTGCGTCCTGCCGTTCCAGGTGATGCAACAGTTCGTCCACCAGGTTCTGCCAGTTGTCGTTGACCGGAAAGCGCGGATCGTGGGCGTGCTGTTCCAGGTGATGCACCTGGTAGTCCGGCGCCAGCTCGGCGAACAGCTTGCCGTAGGTGGCCGAAGGGAAGCCATTGGCGTGGGCGAAGAAGATCTGCTGCGACATGGCCGCCTGCTCTGCACGGGGATGGATGGCCCATTGTCGGCAAGGGGCATTGGGCCGGCAACGTTTGGAAAGGTCATCGGCGAGGGCGATCAGGTCATTCGCTGTCGCAAGCGCCGGCTCACCGCTTCAGTGCAGGAGTCTTTGAAGATACAAGCCGGCTGGCCGGCGAAGCGGCCGGACCTGTCCCCCCCACACGTTCAGGCGTGGTAAAGCCCGCGCAGGGTCATCAACCCAGCCAGTGGCCACTCACCCTCCAGCTCGGCCAGGCTGGCCGTGCTCAGGGGTGCCGGCTGCTGACTGTGACCATGCTCGAGCAGGCCGACCAGGTTGCCCACCAGTGGCTGATGGCTGACCAGCAAGACATGCTCGAGCCCAAGGCGCTCGATTTCGCCGATCGTCTGCGCCACGTCGCTCTCTGGCGTCAGCCAGGGCACGGTACGCACCGGCTCGGAAAAGCCGAGGGCGCCATGCACCAGGGCGGCGGTCTGCTGGGCACGCACGTAGGGGCTGGCGATGATTGCCTGCAACGGCTGGCCCAACAGGTGCGCGGCGCTGCGCAGCACCTGCTCGCGACCGTGGGCGGTCAGGCGCCGCTCGGCGTCGCTGTTGGCCCGTGGCTCGGCCTCGCCGTGGCGCAGCACCCAGAGCTTCACAGCTTGGGCTCCTCGTCACGCACCGGGTGTGGCGCCGGGGCCACGGCGTGGGGCGCCTCGCCTTCCGGGGTGCGCGGAGTCGGCCAGTCGGCGAACGGCCAGGGTTTCTGGTCGCTGTGGAAGGTGCCGAAACGGCCGATCTGTGCCAGGTACTGGCTCAGGCTGTCGCCGAAGTTCATCAGGCTGGCGCTGGGCGCGCCGTAGATCAGGCGGTAGATCAGTTGCACCAGCACCAGGCCGCCAAGCAGCAGCTCGGCCAGTTGCCAGGCCACCAGGAACACCAGCATCCACAGCACGCGCAGGATGATCGACTCGCGCTGGGCGCGCTCCGGGGTATCGTTCATACGTTTCTCCCTCAGTTGAAACCGCTGGTGGAAATGAAATCGACATCGGTCTTCGGCTCGGCGCGCATCAGGTGCTCGATCACCTGGTTGAGCGTGCGGCCTTCGAACAGGATCGCGTGCAGGCCCGCCACCAGCGGCATGTACACGCCCACTTCCTGGGCCTTGGCCTTGAGCACCTTGAGAGTGTTGACACCTTCGGCAACTTCACCCAGGCGGCTGACCGCCTGCTCGAGGCTCAGGCCCTGGCCCAGCGCATGGCCGACCTGGTAGTTGCGGCTCTTGGGCGAGGAGCAGGTGACGATCAGGTCACCGACCCCGGCCAGCCCGAGGAAGGTCATGGGGTTGGCGCCCTGGCTCACGGCGAAGCGGGTCATCTCGGCCAGGGCCCGGGTAATCAGCATGCTCTTTGTGTTCTCGCCCATCCCCAGGGCCACGGCCATGCCGGCGATGATGGCGTAGACGTTCTTCAACGCGCCGCCCAGCTCGACGCCGAAGCGATCACTGCTGGCGTAGACACGGAACGTGCGGCCATGCAGCACGGCCTGCACCTGCTGGCACAGCGCTTCGTCCTCGCTGGCGACCACGGTGGCGGTCAACGCATGCTCGGCAATCTCGCGGGCCAGGTTGGGGCCTGACAGCACGCCGATGCGTGCCTGGGGGGCGATCTCTTCGAGGATCTGGCTCATCAGCTTGAAGGTGTTCGCCTCGATGCCCTTGGTCAGGCTGACCAGGCCCTTGCCACGCAGCAGCTCGGCGTGGGGGGCCAGCACGCTGCGCAACGCGCTGGAGGGCAAGGCGACGAAGATCAGTGCGCTGCCCTGCAGGGTGGCGAGCAGGTCGTTGACCGGTTCGACGCCGTCATGCAGGCGGATGCCCTTGAGGTAACGCGGATTCTCGCGGTCGACGCGCATTGCCTCGGCTTGCGCCGGGTCGCGCATCCACTGCCGTACCGGATGGCCGTTCTGTGCCAAGAGGTTCGCCACGGCGGTGCCGAAGCTGCCGCCTCCAAGAACTGCAACAGGTTGCTGTTCAGTCATATCCAATCCGTTAACCAATAAAGTAAGTGGCGACGTGCGCATTATACGGCGCGCATGCGCCAGAGCCAGTGGCAGTACCCGCCCATTCGCAGGGCGGGCCTGTCATGGTGTCGCACTGGCAAAAGCCGCACGGTCGGTTAACATGCCTGATTCATTTCTGAAACAAGGCCGTTTCGTGTTCCCTGGCACGCCCCCGTACCCCCGCCTGCTGTTGCTGACTGCCCTGCTGGGCGGCCCGGCCGTGGCCGATGACCTGTTCATCGACAACCAGGACTTGCCGCAGGTTCTGACCGCCACGCGCCTGAAACAATCCCCGGCGGCGGTTCCGGGCAGCATGACCGTGCTCGACAACGAGCTGATCCGTGCCAGCGGTGCCCGCGACATCCCCGAGCTGCTGCGCCTGGTGCCGGGCATGATGATCGGCTACGGCGCCGGCAACCAGCCGACGGTCAACTACCACGGCAGCAACGTCAGCGACGCCCGGCGCATGCAGGTGCTGATCGATGGCCGCTCGGTGTACCGCGCGGGGCTGGCCACGGTGGACTGGAGCGATATCCCCGTGGCCATCGAGGATATCGAGCGCATCGAGGTGTTCCGCGGCCCGAACACCGTCAGCTACGGCGCCAACGCGCTGATGGCGGTGGTCAACATCCTCACCCGCAACCCGGCCGACAGCCATGGCACGCGGGTCAAGCTGACCCGCGGCCAGGACGGCATCAACGACTACTACGCAAGCCAGGGCTTCGGCTGGGACAGCGGCGACCTGCGCCTGTCGCTCTCCGGCCAGCAGGATGACGGCTTCGACCAGGACCAGTTCGGTCGCGACTACCGCGACAGTCGCCGCGCCAACCGCATCAACATCAATGCCGTGCATACCCTGGCGCCCGACCAGACCCTGGAATGGCAACTGGCGGCCAAGGAAGGCAGCAATCAGCGCCCCTACACCTACCAGCCGGTGTTCGGCAACTACCGGGCTGGCTACAACGCCGACGTCAACGCCAAGGACTACGCCGGCTCCGTGCGCTGGAACCTCGACCTCAACCCCGAGCACAGCCTGTATGTGCAGGGCTCGGCGCAGCATTTTGACCGCCAGCAGGTGTGGCGCGCCTGCGATGCGGCAATTGCCTTCAGCCCCGAGCTGACACGCCTGTGGCAGCTCGACCCGAACTTCGCCGAGAAGGTCGCGCGCAACCTGTACACCGGCAACCTGCCCAGTACCAGCGATCCCGTGCTCGGCTCGCTGATGGGCCAGGTGCAGGGCCAGTGGGCCAGCGGTGGCAGCAACACGATCTGCGGCGACGTCGACCAGAGCACCCGCGAAACCCGCTATGACCTGGAAATCCAGGACACCCTGAGCCTCACCGACAGCCTGCGCCTGGTCAGCGGCATGAACTACCGCTACGACCGCGCCGACTCGCAGACCTACTTCAACGGCAGCATCGACGACCAGACCTGGCGCCTGTTCGGCCAGCTCGAATGGCGCGCCGACGAGCACTGGATCCTCCAGGGCGGCGCCATGTACGAACATTCGCAGCTGTCGGGCAACTCGCTGACCCCGCGTGTGGCGGTGAACTACCTGATCACCCCTCGCCATGGCTTGCGCGCGGTGTATTCCGAGGCCATTCGCTCGCCGGACATGTTCGAGAACAACGTCAACTGGAGCTACACGGTCAAGAACCTCTCGCCCAACCTGTACGGGCTGCAGAACGGCGAGTATTTCGTCAAGACCCGCGGCCCCGGTAACCTCGACCAGGAACGCATGCGTTCGCGAGAACTCGGCTACAACGGCGCCTTCAGCGACATCGACCTGAACGTCGACGTGAAACTGTTCTACGACGAGATCACCGGCATGATCAGCGAGCCGTTGAAGAACAACCAGTTCATCGCCAGCAACGCCAACAAGGCCCGGTTCAGCGGCAGCGAGGCGCAGTTCGACTGGCGCGCCACCCAGCGCGACCGCTTGCGCCTGACCTATGCCTATGTCGACGCCTGGGCCAGCAATCCGGCCGACCGCCGCCTGAGTGCCCGTAACAGCGGCTCGGCCGGCTGGCTGCGCGACTGGGGCGAGGGCTGGTCCAGCGCCCTCTTCTATTACGGCGACGATGCCCTCAACCAGTACCGCTACGAGCGGGTCGACCTGCGCGTGGCCAAGCGCTTCAAGATCCACGGCAGCAACCTGGAACTGGCCGCGCTGTGGCAGCAGCGCCTGGATGACGAACCGGTCACCCTCGAGCAAAATCGCTATGACAGCCGCCACCGCCTGAGCGTCAGCGCGGAGCTGGAGTTCTGATGGTGCGCCTGCTGCGCCTGCTGCTGTTGTGCCTGTGGCCCTTGGGATCGCTGTCGGCCAGCGAGATCCTGCTGGTCGGCGGCGAAGACCAGCCCGGCATCCGCAGCTTCGTCGCAGCCCTGGAAAAGCGCAGGCCCCACGACCAGGTGCGGTTCCAGACCGTCGAGCAGTTGCCTGGTCCGGGCAAGCTCAAGGCCGACACCCGCCTGGTGCTGCTCGACATCCCGGCCCTGGAATGGCGCCTGACGGAGGCAACCGGGCCATCGGCACTGGCGCTGCGCATCAGCCGGGTCCAGGCCGAGCAACGCCTGGGCGTGTCGCGCCCCGCCTACCTCACCTTGCTGTGGAGCGACCCGCCCCTGGCCCGGCAACTGCGCCTGACCCGCTACCTGCTACCGCAGGCGCGGCGCATCGGCGTGCTGTATGGCGAACACAGCCGCTTCCTGCTCGACGAGCTGCGCCAGGTCGCCCGCCCGCTGGGCCTGGAGATCGTTGCCCAGGACTGGCCCGACGTGCGCGACAGCCGCCCCTTGCAGCAGTTGCTGAACAACAGTGATGTGCTGCTGGGGCTGGACGACCCCGAGCTGTACAACTCCAAGTCGGCCAAGAACGTGCTGCTCAGCAGCTATGGCCGGCAGATGGCGCTGATCGGCCCGAACGTCGGCTTCGTCCGCGCCGGCGCCCTGGCCAGCACCTACAGCGACCAGGACGATTGGCTGGCGGTGCTCGAGCAGTTGCTCGACCTCCCACCGGCGCGCTGGCCGCGCAGCCTCTACCCCACGCACTTTGGTGTCAGCGGCAACCAGCAGGTGGCCCGCGCCCTGGGCCTGGAAGCGATCGACCCGGACGCCGCCGCCCTGGCCCTTGCCGAAGGAGCCCCCACCCCATGAGCAAGCGCCTGAGCTGGGACATCCACACCCGCACCCAGATCATCAGCCTGGGCCCCGCCCTGTTGCTGACCCTGCTGCTGATCAGCTTCTTTACCTTCGTACGCATCCAGGACTTGCGCCAGGAGCTCAACCACACCGGGCAGTTGATCGCCAACCAGCTGGCGCCGGCGTCCGAGTACGGGGTGATTTCGGGCAACAACGAGGTGCTCGAGAGCCTGATGCGCGCCACCTTGAGCATTCCCCATGTGCGTTTTCTCGAGGTGCAGGACAGCCGCAACCATATTCTGGTGTACGTCGAGCAGCCCGATGAAAGCCTCAGTCGCGCCCAGCGGGTCGAGGTATTCCAGGCGCCGATCCGTTTGCAGCAGATCCGCCTGGACAACGACTTCCTGCAGGGCAAGACCCCGCCACCGAACATCGGCGACGACTACCTCGGGCGGGTGATCGTCGGCATGTCCGACGATGCCTTCAGCCAGCGCCAGCAGGAGATCGTGATCAAGGCCGCGATCCTCGCGCTGTTCGCCCTGCTGTTCACCTTCCTGCTGGCCCGCCGCCTGGCCACCAGCCTGTCCAAACCGATCAGCGAAATGGGCCATGCGGTCCGCGCCATCCAGCAGGGCGACTTCAACGCGCCCCTGCCGGTGGTCGACGACAGCGAGCTGGGCCATCTGGCCCGGCACATCAACAACCTGGCCAGCGCCCTCGACCAGGCCGCCCATGAACAACAACAGGCCATGGGCCAACTGATCCAGGCCCGCGAAGAGGCCGAGCAGGCCAACCGCGCAAAATCCGACTTCCTGGCAATGATGAGCCACGAGCTGCGCACGCCCATGAACGGTGTGCTGGGCATGCTGCAGTTGCTCGAAACCACCGAACTTACCGGTGAGCAGGCCGAATACACCGCGGTGGCCAGCGAATCCACCGGGCATCTGCTCAAAGTGATCAACGATATCCTCGATTTCTCGCGGATCGAGCGCACCACCCTCGAGCTTGAGCACATTGATTTCAACCTCGGCGACCTGATCACCAGCAGCGTGCAGTCGTTCCAGCACACCGCCCAGCAGCGCAACCTCGACCTGCGCCTGCAACTGCCTCCCGGCATGCACCAGTTGCAGGTGGTGGGCGACCCGACGCGGATCCGCCAGATCCTGCTCAACCTGGTGGGCAATGCGCTGAAATTCACCGAGCGTGGCGAAGTGGCGATCGAGGCGCGCTGGCAAGTGCTCGACCGCCAGCTGATCTGGCTGACCTGCACCGTGCGCGACACCGGCATCGGCATCGACAGCAACCGCCTGGAAATGATGTTCGTGGCCTTCCAGCAAGCCGACAACACCATCTCCCGCCGCTACGGCGGCACCGGCCTGGGCCTGTCGATCGCCCGCACCCTGGCCGAACGCATGGGTGGCCAGTTGCGCGGCGAGAGCCGTGAAGGGCTGGGTTCGACCTTCACCCTGGAAATGCCGCTGGCACTGGCCAGCACACCCAGCGCCCTTCCCGGTGTCGCAACACAGGACCAGGCAGCGACTGAAGGCGGCGGGCGGATCCTGTTGGTGGAGGACAACCCGGTCAACCAGAGCGTCATCGAGGCCATGCTGCGCAGCCTGGGCTTCGAGGTCAGCCTGGCCATGGATGGCGCCCAGGCGATCGAACTGGTCGGCCAGCAACGGTTCGCCGCGGTGCTGATGGATTGCCGCCTGCCCCAGGTGGACGGATACGAGGCAACCCGCCGCATCCGCCTGCTACCGCAGGCTGAAGGGTTGCCGATCATCGCCCTGACCGCCAGCGCGTTGCAGGGCGACCGCGAACGCTGTCTGGCCGCCGGGATGAACGATTACCTGAGCAAGCCGTTCAAACGTACCGACCTGCAGCGCATCCTGCGCCGCTGGTTGCCCGGTCAGGCAGTTGCGACTGGCGATAAATGCTAAAGTGCGGCAGTCTTAAGGACTGGACAGGACCGCCTCAGGGCCGGAAAATAACATTTCAGTGCACACCTGTACTTCTTTTGCCAGGTGCGCTGTGACTTTCACCACAACGCAATAGTCTACCTGTAGGCTGCCGCCTCGGATGCAAAGCGCTTCGGGCCGGCCGGGAAGATTCGTCCCCTGCCACAGGGGGTTATTGAGGAGCTCGCATGACCAAACAAAACGCCTTTACTCGGGAAGACCTGCTGCGCTGCAGTCGCGGTGAGCTGTTCGGCCCCGGTAATGCGCAACTGCCCGCCCCGAACATGCTGATGGTCGATCGCATCACCCACATCAGCGAGGAAGGCGGCAAGTTCGGCAAAGGTGAATTGGTCGCCGAGCTGGATATCAATCCAGACCTGTGGTTCTTCGCCTGCCACTTCGAAGGCGACCCGGTGATGCCAGGCTGCCTGGGCCTCGATGCCATGTGGCAGCTGGTCGGCTTCTTCCTCGGCTGGCAAGGCCTGCCGGGCCGTGGCCGTGCGCTGGGTTCGGGCGAAGTGAAATTCTTCGGCCAGGTACTACCCACCGCCAAGAAAGTCACCTACAACATTCACATCAAGCGCGTCCTCAAGGGCAAGCTGAACATGGCCATCGCCGATGGCTCGGTCAGCGTCGACGGGCGCGAGATCTACACCGCCGAAGGCCTGCGGGTCGGCGTGTTCACCTCCACTGACAATTTCTAAGGGTTATTCGCATGCGCCGCGTCGTTATCACTGGTCTGGGCATTGTTTCGTGCCTGGGCAATGACAAAGAGACCGTCACCGAAAACCTGCGCAACAGCCGTCCGGGTATCCGTTACAACCCGGAATATAAGGAAATGGGGCTGCGTAGCCAGGTTTCCGGTTCCATCGACCTGAACCTCGAAGAGCTGATCGACCGCAAGGTCTACCGCTTCGTCGGCCATGCCGCGGCCTACGCCTACCTGGCGATGCAGGACGCGATCAAGGATTCCGGCCTGAGCGAAGAGCAGATCTCCAGCCCGCGCACCGGCCTGGTGGCCGGCTCCGGCGGCGCTTCCACCCTGAACCAGATGGAAGCCCTGGACACCCTGCGCGAGAAAGGCGTCAAGCGCGTCGGCCCCTACCGCGTCACCCGCACCATGGGCAGCACCGTGTCGGCGTGCCTGGCCACCCCGTTCAAGATCAAGGGCATCAACTACTCGATCTCGTCGGCCTGCGCCACCTCCGCACACTGCATCGGCACCGCCATGGAGCAGATCCAGTGGGGCAAGCAGGACATCGTCTTCGCCGGCGGCGGTGAAGAAGAGCACTGGAGCCAGTCGTTCCTGTTCGATGCCATGGGCGCCCTGTCGACCAAGCGCAACGAAACCCCCGAGCTGGCCTCGCGCGCCTACGATGCCGACCGTGACGGCTTCGTCATCGCCGGCGGCGGCGGCATGGTCGTGGTCGAAGAACTCGAGCACGCCCTGGCCCGTGGCGCCAAGATCTACGCCGAGATCGTCGGCTACGGCGCGACCTCCGATGGCTACGACATGGTCGCCCCGAGCGGCGAAGGCGCAATCCGCTGCATGCAGCAGGCGCTGTCCACCGTCGACACCCCGATCGACTACCTGAACACCCACGGCACCTCCACCCCGGTCGGCGACGTCGCCGAGATGAAGGGCGTGCGTGAAGTGTTCGGCGACAAGGCACCGAAGATCAGCTCGACCAAGAGCCTGTCGGGTCACTCGCTGGGCGCCGCAGGCGTGCACGAGGCGATCTACTGCCTTCTGATGATGGAAAACAACTTCATCGCCGGCTCGGCCAACATCGACGAGCTGGATCCGGAAGTCGCGGACCTGCCGATCGTGCGCAAGACCGAAGACGCCAAGCTCACCACCGTGATGAGCAACAGCTTCGGCTTCGGCGGCACCAACGCCACCCTGGTGCTCAAGCGCTGGGAAGGCAAGTGATCGGCTGACACGCTGAACGAGAACGCCCCGACCTAGGTCGGGGCGTTTTTGTTTGTGCCCTGCCGGCCCTCATCGCGGGGCAAGCCCGCGAGGGGCTTACACCGAGAAGCGCTGCACCAGGGTATTGAGATCCACCGCCAGCCGCGACAGGGCCTGGCTCGCTGCAGACGTCTCCTCGGCCCCCGCCGACGACTGATGCGCCAGGTCGCGGATGGTGGTCAGGTTACGGTCCACCTCCCGCGCCACCTGGGCCTGCTGCTCCGAGGCACTGGCGATCACCAGATTGCGTTCGTTGATCTGGCCGATGGCCGCGGCGATCGCCTCCAGCGCCTGGCCCGCGGCATGGGCACCGTCGAGGGTCGAACGGGCCTGGGCATCGCTATGCTGCATGCCCTGCACGGCTCGCTCGGCACCGCTGCGGATGGCCACGATCATCTGCTCGATCTCCTGGGTCGAACTCTGCGTACGGTGGGCAAGCGCCCGCACCTCGTCGGCGACCACGGCGAACCCGCGCCCGGCCTCGCCGGCCCGCGCCGCCTCGATGGCCGCGTTGAGCGCCAGCAGGTTGGTCTGCTCGGCGATCGAGCCGATCACATCCAGCACCTTGCTGATGTCGTGCACCTGCTGGGCCAGTTGCCCGACCTCCTCGGCATTACCTGCCACGCCAGTGGCCAACGCCTCGATGGCGGTAACCGTGGCTCGCACCTGTTCACGCCCGCGCCGAGCGATCTGGTCGGACTCGCGGGAGGCCTCAGAGGTGGCCACCGCGTTGCTCGCCACCTCCTCCACCGCCGCCGTCATCTGATTGACCGCCGTGGCGGCCTGCTCGATTTCCATGCTTTGCTGCTGCAGCCCACGGGTGGCGTCTTCGGTGACCGCGCTCAGCTCCTCGGAGGCCGAAGCCAGCTGACTGGCCGAGTCGGAGATCCGCCCGATGGTCTCGCGCAAGCTCAGTTGCATGCTCTTGAGCGCCGCCAGCAGGCGCGCCGGCTCGTCATCACCTTGCACGGTGATCTGCGGGGTCAGGTCGCCGGTGGCGACCGTCTCGGCGACCTTCAACGACTGGCCGAGCGGCCGCACGATGCTACGGGTCAAGGCCAGGGCGAGCACCACGGTGAGGCTCAGGGCAATCACCAGCAACACGCCGACCCATACCTTCGCGCCGTTGTACACGGCCTCGGCCAGGTCGGTGGCTGAGTTGGCCTGATGATTGTTCAGTTCGATCAGCTCGTTGAGGGTCGCCGTCATCTGGTCGGCCAACTGGTTCATCTCACCGTTGACCAGCGCCGCCGCTGCCTGGACATGCCCATCGGTGGCCTGTTGCACCACCTGCCCCTGCAAGGTCATGTATTGACGTTCGAGGCCCTGGTAGCGGTCGAACAGCGTCCGCTCCTCAGGAAGCACGATCAAGGCATCGTAGTGACTCTGAGCCTTGCTCAGGCCACCCTTGACCTCGTCGATGCGGGCACGGTTCTGCTGCTGGGCGGCCGGGTCGGTGTTGACCAGCAGGCGCAGCGTCAGGGCGCGGATGCGCAGCATGTCCTGGGTCATGCGACCCACCGAGATCACGCTCGGCAGCCAGTTGTTGTCGACCTGCTCGGACTGCTGGCGCATGTTGGTCATCTGCTGCAGCGCAAAGCCGCCCAGCGCCACTACCAGCAGCGCCATGATGCCAAAGCCAAGGCCGGCGCGCGGCGCGATGTTCAAGCGTCTCAGGCTCATTTCCAGGATCCCTCCCAAGCGTGATATTCCGTTGCTTAAAAAAGGTATCGGGCCATCTGGAAATTGCGTAAGACGAAAAGGCGATATCAAAACGCTATCCGTGCATGAAACTCACTATTTCACGCTTTTTGGCAGCAGTTCGACAAAATTCCTCCGGCTCACCCGCTCTGCCACCGCTTCAGGCAAGGCATCGAGGAATGGATTGAAAGCGTGCATCTGCTCGCCGATGCTGCCGAAGCGCCCCACCACATCGGACCCGAGCATGAAGCGCTCGGGAAAGCGCACGACCAGGTCGACCCAGGCCTTGCGTGGCACGCCCTGCTCATCCAGCAGGTAGGGCTCGAGCACACTCCAGGACAAGTCCACGTACAGGTTTGGATAGTCCTCGAGCAATCGGGTGAGCACCGGCAGGAGAAAGTCCATGCGTTCCTGGTGCCGGTGAATCTCCATGCTGCTGCCGGCATGGGCCCAGATGAAGCGGGTATGCGGGTGGTTACGCAACGGCTCTTCGATTTCCGCCAGGTACAGCGGGTTGCGCTCGCGCTTGGAGGTGATGTTCGAATGCAGCAGCACCGGCAGGTCGCGCTCGGCGGCCAGGTGATAGATGCGGGTCATGGCTTCGTTGTTGGCCCGCGGCGTGTCGCCGCTGGTCAGGGCGGTGAGGTCGTCATGGCGGGTGAACACCTCGCCGATACCCTGCCACAGCCCCGGATAGAGCTCGAGCATGCGCTCGATATGGCTGACGGCATTCTTGTCCACCGGGTTGAAACCGGTGAGAAACGGGTGGAAGCGCCTGCGCTGCTCGGCGGGCAGCTTTTCCAGCGCGGCAGCGACGTACAGGTCGGTGGCGCTGTACCAGTAGGCATCGGCATCGTCGCCGGCGTAGTAGCGCGGGCGCTTGGGTTCGTCCTCGTGCCATTTCTTCGCCACCGGGATGCCGGAGATCATCGACTGCTCCACCCCGGCCTCGTCCATGGCCTTGAGCAAGGCCGGCATGCCTTCGGTTTCCTGGAAGAAATCCACGTAGTGCAGATGGGCGTCGCTGTAGCGGTAGTCGCGGGCTTGCGCAGTGTCGAACAGACTTGCGCTCAACAGCAGGCAGGCCAATGTGCGGGCGATCATCTCAGGCTCCTTTGCCGGTACCGCAAGAGTAGACCGGGCAGCGCTCGCGACGGTTCAGCCACGGACGGCAAAACGCTATGCTTGCAGGCATCCCTCAAGGAGTGTCGCCATGAGCAGCCCCCTGGTCATCCGCCCACGCGCCGAATCGGTCGAGGGCCAGCCGATCCTGCGCCCGCTGCCCTCGGCGCAGTGCCGCAGCGTAGGCCCTTTCGTGTTCTTCGACCATATGCTGGAAACCGACTACGCGCCGGGTCATGGCATGGACATTCGCCAGCACCCGCATATTGGCCTGTCCACCCTCACCTACCTGTTCGAGGGTGAAATCCAGCACAAGGACAGCCTCGGCTCGGACCAACGCGTGCGCCCGGGAGACGTCAGCTGGATGACCGCCGGAGCGGGCGTGGCGCATGTCGAGCGCACGCCGGCCGAGGTGTTCGAGCGCGGCTCGCGGCTGCACGGGCTGCAGGTCTGGCTGGCCTCGCCGAAGTCCGATGAGCAGGGCCCGGCAAGCTACAGCCATCATCCGGCGGCCAGCCTCCCGCTCAGCGACAGCCTGGGCGTGCAGATCCGCATGATTGCCGGAAAAGGCTTTTGCCTGGAATCTCCCGTGCCAGTGCTCTCCCCGACACTCTATGCCCATGTACGCATGCAGCCGGCCACCACCCTGATCGTGCCGACGGAGCACACGCAGCGTGCGCTGTATCTGCTCGAAGGTGAGTTGCTGCTGGATAACGAGGACGTCGAGCCATGCAGCCTGGTGGTGCTACCCGAGGGCGAAGTCGTGAGCTTGTATGCCGAGGATGAGTGCCAGCTGGTGCTGATCGGCGGCGCGCCGCTGGATGGGCCGCGGCGGATGAACTGGAACTTCGTCGCCAGTGACCCGGGATTGATAGAAGCGGCACGGGCGCGCTGGGCGGCTGCGGATTGGCCGGTGGTGCCGGGAGAAAGCGGGCGGATCGAACTGCCGCGCTGATTGGGGCCGCTTGGCGGCCCCTGAGCCTTCAGCTTGCGAACACTTCCTTGAGCAAGTTATGCATCGAGCGGAATGCCCGCTCCGAGGTGCGCCGGTCATACTGCATCTTGCCCGGCACATTGGCGTTCGGATCGGTGAACGAGTGCACTGCCCCGCCATAGCTGAGCAACTGCCAGTCAACCTTGGCAGCATTCATCTCTTCTTCGAAGGCTGGCAACTGCTCCCGTGGCACCAGTGGATCGGAGGCGCCATGCAGCACCAGCACCGAACCCTTGATGCGCTTGGCATCCTCGGGGTTCGGGGTATCCAGCGTGCCGTGGAACGACACCGCCGCCCTCAGATCGGCGCCGGTGCGGGCAAGCTCCAGGGCACAGCAGCCGCCGAAGCAGAAACCGAACGTCGCGACCTTGCCTGGCTCGAGCAACGCCTTGGACTGCCCCAGCAATTGCGCCAGCGCTTCCTGCATGCGCTTGCGCAGTTCGGCACGGTCGTTCTTCAGCGGCATCATCGCCGTACCGGCTTCGTCAGCATTGGACGGCCGTACCGACTGGCCATACAGGTCGGCAATCAGCACCACATAGCCTTGCTCGGCCACTTCCTTGGCGATACGTTCGGCGCCCTCGCCGATACCCATCCAGTTCGGCGCCATCACCAGGCCCGGCTGCGGCAGCGCGCCCGGGGCGTAGACCAGGCGGCTTTCGTAAGCCTTGCCTGACAGGTGATAAACCAACGACTCGACGATGACCTTGCTCATTCAGCTCTCCTTGGGCGTTCACGGGTCAGGACAGGATAGATGTATTCGTGGCAACGGCAGACATGAAAAAGCCCGCCGAAGCGGGCTTTTCTTGCCTCAGGTCAAGCCGACAGCTCGACCAGCAGCTTGTTGAGACGGCGTACGTAGGCCGCCGGATCCTTCAAGCTGTCACCGGCCGCCAGGGCCGCCTGGTCGAACAGGATGTGCGAAAGCTCGGCGAAGCGGTCTTCGCTCTGCTCGCCATCGAGCTTCTCGATCAGCGGGTGGCTCGGGTTGAACTCGAAGATCGGCTTGGACTCCGGCACCTTCTGCCCGCTGGCCTCGAGGATCTGGCGCATCTGCAGGCCCAGGTCCTGTTCGCCGATGGCGAGGATCGCCGGCGAGTCGGTCAGGCGGTGCGAGACACGCACCTCGGCAACGCTGTCACCCAGCGCGCCCTTGAGACGCTCGACCAGGCCTTCCTTATCCTTGGCGACTTCTTCCTGGGCCTTCTTGTCCTCTTCGGAGTCCAGCTTGCCCAGGTCCAGGTCGCCGCGGGCGACGTCGACGAAGGCCTTGCCGTCGAACTCGTTGAGGTAGCTCATCAGCCACTCGTCGATGCGGTCGGTCAGCAGCAGCACTTCGATGCCTTTCTTGCGGAAGACTTCCAGGTGCGGGCTGTTCTTGACCTGGGCGTAGGATTCGCCGGTCAGGAAGTAGATCTTGTCCTGGCCTTCCTTGGCGCGGGCCAGGTAGTCGGCCAGGGCGACGCTCTGCTCGCCGCTGTCGTCATGGGTGGAGGCGAAGCGCAGCAGGCTGGCGATCTTCTCCTTGTTGGCAAAGTCTTCGGCAGGGCCTTCTTTCAGCACCTGGCCGAAGTTCTTCCAGAAGCCCTTGTACTGCTCGGGTTCGTTCTTCGCCAGTTTCTCCAGCATGTCCAGCACGCGCTTGGTCAGCGCGGTCTTCATCGAGTCGATGATCGGGTCTTTCTGCAGGATCTCGCGGGAAACGTTCAGCGACAGGTCGTTGGAGTCGACCACGCCCTTGATGAAGCGCAGGTACAGCGGCAGGAACGACTCTGCCTGGTCCATGATGAACACGCGCTGCACGTACAGCTTCAGGCCGCGTGGCGCTTCGCGCTGATACAGGTCGAACGGCGCGCGGGCCGGCACGTACAGCAGCGAGTTGTACTCGAGCTTGCCTTCAACCTTGTTGTGGCTCCAGGCCAGCGGGTTCTCGAAGTCATGGCCGATGTGCTTGTAGAACTCCTGGTACTCCTCGTCCTTCACCTCGGTGCGCGAACGGGTCCACAGGGCGCTGGCGCGGTTGACGGTTTCCCATTCCTGCGCCGGCTTTTCCTCGCCTTCGGCGGCCTCGGCCTGCTCCTTGGGCAGCTCGATCGGCAGGGCGATGTGGTCGGAGTACTTCTTGACCACGTTGCGCAGGCGCCAGCCATCGGCGAATTCATCCTCGCCCTTCTTCAGGTGCAGGACGATGCGGGTACCGCGCTGCGGCTTGTCGACGGTGGCGACTTCGAACTCGCCCTCGCCTTTCGACGACCAGTGCACGCCCTCGGCGGCCGGCAGGCCGGCGCGACGGCTGAACACGTCGACCTTGTCAGCAACAATAAACGCGGAGTAGAAGCCCACGCCGAACTGACCAATCAGGTGCGAGTCCTTTTTCTGGTCGCCGGTGAGGTTCTTCATGAAGTCGGCGGTGCCGGACTTGGCGATGGTACCCAGGTGCGCGATCACGTCTTCGCGGCTCATGCCGATGCCGTTGTCCTCGAGGGTCACGGTGTTGGCGGCCTTGTCGAAGCTGACGCGGATCTTCAGGTCGGCGTCGCCTTCGAGCAGCTCAGGCTTGGCCAGGGCCTCGAAGCGCAGCTTGTCGGCGGCGTCGGAGGCGTTGGAGATCAGCTCGCGCAGGAAGATCTCCTTGTTCGAATACAGGGAATGGATCATGAGGTGCAGCAGTTGCTTTACCTCGGTCTGAAAGCCCAGGGTTTCTTTTTGAGTCTCCACACTCATGGTCTTCAAAACTCCAATCTGTTGGTTGGTGACGCCTGGCGGCCAGCGGGCCGTTTTTGATGGCGGATGTCCAGCAGATGGGGGCAGCCCTGACTATTTCAAGGGCTTTTCGGGTTCAATCTTGAAATGCGCGCGCGCCGTGGCGATCGGCGTGTCGCGATCACCCTGCCAGGCGGTAATGGCGACGTTGGTCACCCGCCGCCCCTGGCGCCACAACTGGCACTGGGCGTAGGTATCGCGGTAAAGGCCGGCACGCAGGTAATCGATGGAAAAATCGATGATCTTCGGAATGCTCGCGCTTTCGCTGTAGATCAGCAGGTAGAGCGCCGCGGACAGCTCCATGAACCCGGCGATCACGCCGCCATGGATCGCCGGCAGCAACGGGTTGCCGATATTGTCCGGATTGGCCGGCAGACGGAACAGCAGGTCTTCGCCCTGGCGCTCGCATTCGATACCGATCAATCCGGCATAGGGGATCAACGCCAGCAAGGGCTGGTAATCACCCCGGGCGTGGGCCTGGTTCAGCTGCTGGCGGATATCGCTGGGGATCACGTGCGGCGCTCCTTGAGGCTGTTACCGAAGCGGATGCCGCCTTTGACGTCCTGCCCCAGGCGCATGAAGGTGCCGACCACCTGGCAGATCGGTTGCGCAGGGTCGTCCTGGTAGGCCGTCCCCCGGGTGAAGATGACATCGCGGGTCACCCGGTAGCACTGGGCATGGCCAAAGATATCCTTGCCTGCCTCGGCCGGGTGCATATAGTCGATGCGCAGGTCCAAGGTCGGGCATACCTCGAAGCTGGGCAGCGCGCAGAGCGTGGCCATGCCGCAGGTGGTGTCCATCAGCGTGGTCAGCACACCACCGTGCACCGCGCCATTCTGCGGATTGCCGACAATGGCCGGCGACCAGGGCAGCACCAGGGTCATGCCATCGGCGTCGGCATGCTGCACCCGCATCTGTAATACCTGGCAATGTTTCAATGCCGACAGAAAGCGCTCGGCCATCGCCATCAATGGAGTCTCGTTCATTGTCCGCCGCCGCATAAAATGGGTAAAAAGTCTATATAGGCCGGGCAGTTATATATCTGTAACCTGCGTTGAACTTATTCGCCGGCAGCGTACTCGAAGGAACATACAAAGTTATTCCACCCAGGAGAAACACCCCATGCGTAAACCTTTTGCTTTTGCTCTGATGCTGGCCGCTGCCATGGGCCTGGCTGCTTGCGATAAAGCGAGCGAAGACAAAGCCCAGGACGCACAGCAACATGCCGAGCAAGCCCAAGAGAAGATGGGCGAAGCTCAGGATAAGATGAACGACGCCGCCAAGGAAAACGCCGAAGCCGCCAAAGATCAGGCCGAAGCGCAGCAGAAGGCCGCCGAGGAAGCCGCGCCTTCCACTCCAGCGCCGGCCACTGCACCTGCCGAGCCTGCCAAGCAGTAATCTCGCGACATAAAAAAACCCGACATTGTCGGGTTTTTTTATGTCTGTCATTTAACGCTGAAAGGCTTCAGCCTGCACTGTCGGAAGTGTCCCTGCTCGCCTCTATCGGTGCACTTTCGGTGGGCGTGAACACCATCACTTCCAGTACATGGGAGTGGAACTCACGGCGATACAGGATGAACACCACGCCCACGCTCATGGCCATGAACAGCCAGGGGCTGATGAACCAGCTCAACATGGCCATGCCGAAGTAATACGAGCGCAACCCCAGGTTGAACTGGTTGGCGGCCAGCGACAGCACCCGCGCCGCCCGGGAGGCGAAAGCCTTGCGTTCCAGTTCGTTGACCTGACGTTCGCCTATCATCGGCGCCGAGCCCACCAACACTGCGGCGAAGTTGTATTGACGCATGCACCAGCTGAAAGTGAAGAACGCATAGACGAACACCGTCGCCAGGCACAGCAGCTTGATTTCCGACATGCCTTGGGACGCCTGCTGCACCAGCGGCAGGTCGGCCAGCAGCGACAATGCGCGGTCGGACGCACCGAGCACGGTGAGGATGCCGGCAAGAATGATCAGGGTGCTGGAGGCGAAGAACGATGCATTGCGCTCCAGGTTGCCGATCACGCTGGCATCGGCGATGCGGTTGTCGCGCAGCAGCATGCGGCGCATCCAATCCTCGCGGTAAAGGTGCAACACGCTGGCCAGGCACGCGGTATCCCGCCCCTTCCAGGTGGCATAGCGGGTGTAGCCGCCCCAGCAGATGGCGAACCAGCAGACGGCCAGGAGGTTGCCCAGGTTGTTTTGGATGAAGGTCATGCAGGAATCCCTTTAAAGAGAAACAGACCGGTGTTCGACGCCCGGATTCGTTAAAAGACACGCCATCGCGCGATAGCGTCGGCCCAGGCCACAAAAAACCCCGCGCCTTTCGGCAGCGGGGTTTCGATATCCACCTTTGACGGGGGCCCTTCGGCTTTTGGCCAGCGCCCCGTCCATCAGGTTTCAATCCATCAGGCCAGCGCCTCGCGCGGCTTGCCCAGCATGCGGTCGCAGACCACGGCGACAGCCAGGGTCACTACCGAAGGCACCAGCCAGGCCATGCCTTCGTTGCTGAACGGCAGGTGCGCCAGGGCGTCAGGCAGCACGTGGGCGAAGCTGCTGCCCTTGATGGCGTCGACGACGCCGAACACCAGCGACACCAGCATGACCGGCGCCAGGATGCGGGTTGGCGAGTTCCACAGGTCCTTCACGAAGCTCAGGCCCACGACCACGATGCACGGCGGGTAGATCGCCGTCAGCACTGGAATCGAGAACATGATCAGCTTGGTCAGGCCCAGGTTGGAGATCACCAGCGAGAACCCAGCCAGGATCACCACCAGGGCACGGTACGACAGCGGCAGGATCTGGCTGAAGTATTCGGCACAGGCGCAGGTCAGACCCACGGCGGTGACCAGGCAGGCCAGTGCGATCAGTACTGCCAGGAAACCACTGCCCAGCGAACCGAAGGTGTGCTGCACATAGGCATGCAATACCATCGCACCGTTGGTGGCATCGGCTGCGATGTCATGGCTGCCCGCGCCGAGGCGGAACAGGCTGACATACACCAGGACCAGGCCCAGGCCGGCAATCAGGCCAGCAATGATGGCATAGCGGGTGATCAGCTTCGGCGACTCGACGCCACGCGAACGGATGGCATTGACGATGACGATACCGAAGACCAGCGCCCCCAGCGTGTCCATGGTCAGGTAACCATCGGAGAAACCTTTGGAGAACGCAGCGGCGGCGTAGGCAGGCTGGGCCTCGCCGATGGTGCCGGCCGGCAATGCGAACGCCGCGATGCCCAGCACAGCCAGGGCGATGATCTTCAACGGCGCGAGGAAACGCCCCACGGTGTCGAGCAGCTTGCCCGGGTACATCGACACGGCCAGGACCACGGCGAAATACACCACGCTGTAGATGAGCAGAGCCAGCGGGCTTTCACCGGTCAGCGGCGCCACGCCTACTTCGAACGACACGGTCGCGGTGCGTGGGGTGGCGAACAGCGGGCCGACCGAGAGGTAGCACACAGCCGCCAGCAGGCCGCCGAAGAACTTGCCGATCGGGCTGCTCAGGGCGTCCATGCCGCCACCGACCTTGGCCAGGGCGATCACGGTGATGACCGGCAGGCCCACGGCGGTGACCAGGAAGCCGAGTGCGGCCATCCATACGTGCGGGCCAGACTGCAGGCCGACGATGGGCGGGAAGATGATGTTGCCGGCGCCTACGAAAAGCGCAAACGTCATAAAGCCAAGCGCCAGGATATCCTGGCCTTTTAACACTTTCATTTAAGGAAATACCACACTGCTGAAATCGGGAGTCGGAGGGGATTTCCCATAGGATGAAGGGAAATGCTGCCCGGCTTGGTGAGCCAGACCCGTTTAGCGTGTCGTTCCCTTTTGGGGTACGGGCACAGAGTGAACGCGTAGCCTACCTGTTTTGCCCGACAAACGCACTGGCCCAGTGCTGCTTGTCCGATGTGCGTATGTGTTTGTCGTCTTGTTGAACGTGTTCGGCGACAATTTATTGCGTATTCAAACGAATGTCTGGTTGAAAATCCTGATAGCGACCATCGGAATTTCCGCAGGTGTGCAGCCCCATCTTCCAAGCGATCCCCATTAACGACAAAGGCCACCCGAAGGTGGCCTTTGTGCGCGTGGGGGGTATTGCGTGTTACTTACTTCTTGACTTCCCAGCCAGTCAGCTCGGCCAGGGCCTTGCCGATGTCAGCCAGGGAACGCACGGTTTTCACACCAGCGTCCTGCAGGGCGGCGAACTTCTCGTCCGCAGTACCCTTGCCACCGGAAATGATGGCGCCAGCGTGGCCCATGCGCTTGCCCGCAGGTGCGGTAACACCGGCGATGTAGGAAACGACAGGCTTGGTCACGTTGGCCTTGATGTAGGCCGCGGCTTCTTCTTCAGCGGAACCGCCGATCTCACCGATCATGACGATCGCTTCGGTCTTCGGGTCTTCCTGGAACAGCTTCAGGATGTCGATGAAGTTGGAGCCCGGGATCGGGTCACCGCCGATGCCGACGCAGGTCGACTGGCCGAAGCCGGCGTCGGTGGTCTGCTTGACAGCTTCGTAGGTCAGGGTGCCGGAACGCGAAACGATACCGACCTTGCCTGGCAGGTGGATGTGACCTGGCATGATGCCGATCTTGCACTCGCCCGGAGTGATCACGCCTGGGCAGTTCGGGCCGATCAGGGTCACGCCCAGTTCGTCGCACTTGACCTTGGCGTCCAGCATGTCGAGGGTAGGGATACCCTCGGTGATGCAGACGATCAGCTTGATGCCACCGAAGGCGGCTTCCAGGATCGAGTCCTTGCAGAAAGGAGCCGGTACGTAGATGACCGACGCGTCAGCGCCGGTAGCTTCTACGGCTTCTTTCACGGTGTTGAACACCGGCAGGCCCAGGTGGGTGGTGCCACCCTTGCCCGGGGTGACGCCGCCGACCATCTTGGTGCCGTAGGCGATGGCTTGTTCGGAGTGGAAAGTACCCTGCGAGCCGGTGAAGCCCTGGCAGATGACTTTGGTGTCTTTATTGATCAGGACGCTCATTACTTGCCCTCCGCAGCTTTGACAACTTGTTGAGCAGCGTCGGTCAGGCTGGTTGCCGCAATGATGTTCAAACCGCTTTCTGCCAGTACTTTAGCGCCCAGTTCGGCGTTGTTGCCTTCGAGGCGAACGACGACCGGAACCTTGACGCCGACTTCTTTCACCGCGCCGATGATGCCTTCGGCAATCATGTCGCAGCGAACGATGCCGCCGAAGATGTTGACCAGTACGGCCGCGACATTGCTGTCGGACAGGATGATCTTGAACGCTTCGGTAACGCGCTCTTTGGTAGCGCCGCCGCCAACGTCGAGGAAGTTGGCAGGCTTGCCGCCGTGCAGGTTGACGATGTCCATGGTACCCATGGCCAGGCCGGCACCGTTGACCATGCAGCCGATGTTGCCTTCGAGGGCAACGTAGTTCAGTTCGAACTTGGCGGCGTGGGCTTCACGGGCGTCGTCCTGCGACGGGTCGTGGAAGGTCTTCAGCTTAGGCTGACGGTACATGGCGTTGGCGTCGATGTTGATCTTGGCATCGAGGCAGTGCAGATCGCCATCGGCCTTGATCACCAGCGGGTTCACTTCCAGCAGGGCCAGATCGTGATCCTTGAACAGCTTGGCCAGGCCTACGAAGATCTTGGCGAACTGTTGAACTTGCTTGCCTTCCAGGCCCAGCTGGAACGCCAGCTCGCGACCCTGGAACGGCTGAGCGCCGACCAGCGGATCGATGGTGGCCTTGAGGATCTTCTCAGGAGTGTCGTGAGCGACTTTCTCGATGTCCACGCCACCTTCGGTGGAAGCCATGAACACGATGCGGCGGCTCGAACGATCGACTACAGCGCCCAGGTACAGCTCTTTGGCGATGTCAGTGCAGGATTCGACCAGGATCTTGGAAACTGGCTGACCATTGGCGTCGGTCTGGTAGGTAACCAGGTTCTTGCCAAGCCACTGGGCAGCGAACGCCTTGGCGTCTTCCTTGCTGCGAACCAGCTTGACGCCGCCCGCTTTACCGCGACCACCAGCGTGAACCTGGGCTTTTACAACCCACTCGGAACCGCCGATCTTGTCGCAGGCTTCTGCTGCAGCTTCAGGGGTGTCGACTGCGAAACCCTTGGAAACTGGCAGGCCGTATTCAGCGAACAGCTGCTTACCCTGATACTCGTGAAGATTCATGCTTTTTACCGTCTTCGTTAGGTACTGCGCTTCGGCGCTGCGCCATTACTGGCGCCGCACCACCTGTGACCGTTGACCCCGGGTTTTCCCATGTGATCCGGTCCGGCGGACGTTCCGCGGTGAGTCTTGCACGCAAGACCCACGACGGGCAGACCGCCGTGGTTTCTTATAATTAACGCTTCTTACGGTTGGCGACGTGAATGGCACCGCCATTCACCGCCAGCGCTGCTTCATGCAACGCTTCGGACAGGGTCGGATGGCTGAAGACCATCATGCCCAGATCCTCGGCACTGGTGCCGAATTCCATTGCGATTGCGCCCTGCTGTACCAGTTCGGCAGCCGATGGGCCAATCACGTGAACACCCAGGACGCGGTCGGTCTTGGCGTCGGCGATGACCTTGACGAAACCACCGGTATCGTTGGCTGCCATCGCACGGCCGCTGGCCGCGAACGGGAAGGTGCCTACGTTAACCTCAACACCCTCGGCCTTCAAGGCTTGTTCGGTCTTGCCGACCCACGCGATTTCCGGGTGGGTGTAGATGACCGACGGGATCAGGTCGTAGTTCATCTGGGCCTTGTGGCCCTTGATGCGCTCGACAACCATGATGCCCTCTTCCGAGGCCTTGTGCGCCAGCATCATGCCACGCACCACGTCACCGATGGCGAATACGCCCGGAACGCTGGTAGCGCAGTGGTCATCGACGAAGATGTAGCCACGCTCGTCGATGGTCACACCGCTGTCGGCAGCCAGCAGGTCAGTGGTCACCGGACGACGGCCGACCGCGACGATCAGCTTGTCGAAGGTGATCTTCTGCTCGCCTTCGGCGTTGGTGTAGGTGACTTCGACTTCGTTGCCATTGACTTTCGAGCCGGTGACGCGAGCGCCCAGCTTGATGTCCAGGCCTTGCTTGGTCAGGGTCTTCTGGGCTTCTTTCGACACGGCAGTGTCGGCAGCCATCAGGAAGGTGTCCAGGGCTTCCAGGACGGTGACTTCAGCACCCAGGCGAGCCCAGACCGAGCCCAGTTCCAGGCCGATCACGCCGGCACCGATGACGCCCAGGCGCTTCGGTACGGTCTGGAATTCCAGGGCGCCGGTGGAGTCGACGATGACGTTCTGGTCGACCGGAGCCGGTGGAATGTCGATCGGACGCGAGCCGGAAGCCAGGATCACGTTGTCGGCTTCGATGACTTCGGTGGTGCCGTCAGCCTTGGTGACTTCGACTTTCTTGCCGGCCAGCAGCTTGCCGTGGCCCTGGATCGAAGTAACGCCGTTGGCCTTGAACAGGGTGGCAACACCGCCGGTCAGGTTCTTGACGATGCCGGCCTTGCGGCCAACCATCGCGGCGACGTCCATCTTCACTTCACCAGTGGAGATACCGTGGACGTTGAAGCTTTCTTTGGCTTCCTTGTACTTCCAGGAGCTGTCCAGCAGCGCCTTGGAAGGAATGCAACCTACGTTCAGGCAGGTGCCGCCCAGGGCCAGCTTGCCCTCGGCGTCGGTGTACTTCTCGATACAGGCAGTCTTCAGACCGAGTTGGGCAGCCTTGATGGCGGCAACATAGCCGCCAGGACCTGCACCAATCACCACTACGTCGAATTTCTGGGTCATAAAAGATTCCTTATCAGCTACAAGCTACAAGCCGCGTACCGCACGGCCCCGTCTCTTGAATAACGGGGCCGGCGGCGCGCAGCTAGTTGATTAGATGTCCAGCAGCAGGCGAGACGGATCTTCCAGCAGGTTCTTGATGGTCACCAGGAAGGTTACCGCTTCCTTGCCGTCGATCAGGCGGTGATCGTAGGACAGCGCCAGGTACATCATCGGACGGATCACGACCTGGCCATTGATGGCCATCGGGCGCTGGATGATGTTGTGCATGCCCAGGATGGCAGCCTGCGGCGGGTTGACGATCGGGGTCGACATCATCGAGCCGAAGGTACCACCGTTGGTGATGGTGAAGGTACCGCCAGTCATCTCTTCGATCGACAGCTTGCCGTCACGGGCCTTCTTGCCGAAGGTGGCGATGCCGTTCTCGATTTCGGCCAGCGACATCGACTCGGCGTTGCGCAGGACCGGAACCACCAGGCCGCGATCGCTGGAGACGGCGACGCCGACGTCAGCGAAACCGTGGTAGACGATGTCGTTGCCGTCGATCGAGGCGTTGACCGCCGGGAAGCGCTTCAGCGCCTCGGTGGCAGCCTTGACGAAGAACGACATGAAGCCCAGGCGCACGCCATTGTGGGTCTTCTCGAACAGGTCCTTGTACTTCGAACGCAGGGCCATGACTTCGGTCATGTCGACTTCGTTGAAGGTGGTCAGCATCGCCATGTTCGACTGGGCTTCGACCAGACGCTCGGCGATCTTGGCGCGCAGGCGGGTCATCGGCACGCGCTTCTCGGTGCGGTCGCCGGCGGCAACCACAACCGGGGCGGCGGCAGCAGCGGCAGGCTTGGCAGCCGGAGCGGCGGCAGGCGCGGACTTCTTGTTGGCAACAGCTGCAACCACGTCTTCCTTGGTGATGCGACCGCCTTTGCCGGTGCCGGCAACGGTAGCCAGGTCGATGCCGTTCTCTTCGGCCAGCTTGCGCGCGGCAGGCGCGGCAACCGGGTCGTCTTCGCCAGCGTCGGCGGCAGCAGCGGCGGCCGGAGCAGCAGCGGCCGGAGCGGCAGCTGGTGCAGCGGCGGCGGCGCCGCCTTCAACGATCGAACCCAGCACTTCGTCGGACAGGACGGTGTCGCCCTCGCCCTTGACGATTGCGCCCAGCACGCCATCGGCGGTGGCCAGGACTTCCAGGACGACTTTGTCGGTTTCGATGTCGACGATCAGTTCGTCACGCTTGACGGCGTCGCCCGGCTGCTTGTGCCAGGTGGCAACGGTGCCATCGGCAACCGATTCCGGGAAGGTTGGGGCTTTGATCTCGATAGCCATTATCTGTGTTTCCTTAAATTCGGTTTCAGGTGCGCGAAGGCGTTAGACAGTGAAGGCGTCTTGCAGCAGTTTTTCCTGCTGTTCGGCGTGCTTCGAAGCGTAACCACAGGCTGGCGCGGCGGAAGCGTCGCGGCCGGCGTATTCCAGGACCAGTGCCTTGTTGTGGCGGCCCAGGATACGGCGCATGTGGTGCTGGCTGCTGTACCAGGCGCCCTGGTTCATCGGTTCTTCCTGACACCACACCGCTGCCTTGAGGTTGGTGTAAGGCGCAAGGATCTCGACCAGGTCGTCCTCAGGGAACGGATACAGCTGCTCGATACGCACGATGGCGATGTCTTCGCGGCCTTCGGCACGGCGTTTTTCCAGCAGGTCGTAGTAGACCTTGCCGCTGCACAGGACGATGCGTTCGACCTTGGCCGGATCGAGGGTATCGATTTCCGGGATCACGGTCTGGAACGAGCCTTCGGCCAGGTCTTCCAGGGTCGAGATGGCCAGCTTGTGGCGCAGCAGCGACTTGGGCGTCAGCACGACCAGCGGCTTGCGCAGCGGACGGATGACCTGACGACGCAGCAGGTGGTAGATCTGTGCCGGGGTGGTTGGCACGCACACCTGGATGTTGTGCTCGGCGCACAGCTGCAGGTAACGCTCCAGACGCGCGGAGGAGTGCTCCGGGCCCTGCCCTTCATAGCCGTGTGGCAGCAGCATGGTCAGACCGCACAGGCGGCCCCACTTGTGCTCGCCGCTGGTGATGAACTGGTCGATCACCACTTGCGCGCCGTTGGCGAAGTCGCCGAACTGGGCTTCCCAGATCACCAGCGCGTTCGGCGTGGTGGTCGAGTAGCCGTATTCGAAGGCCAGTACCGCTTCTTCCGAAAGGAAGGAGTCGTACAGGTCGAAACGCGGCTGGCCCGGGAACAGGTTCTGCAGCGGCACGTAGGTGCTGGCGTCCTTCTGGTTGTGCAGCACCGCGTGACGGTGCGAGAAGGTGCCACGGCCGATGTCCTGGCCGGTCATGCGGATCGGGTGACCTTCGAACTGCAGGGTGGCGTAGGCCATGGTCTCCGCGTAACCCCAGTTGATCGGCAAGCCACCGGCCTGCATCTTCTGGCGGTCTTCGTAGATCTTCGACACCTGGCGCTGGACGACGAAGCCTTCCGGCAGCTCGAGCAGCTTGGCCGACAGTTCCTGCAGGGTCTTGAGGTCGAAGCGGGTGTCGTGACGCGCGGTCCAGGCATGGCCCAGGTATGGGCGCCAGTCGACGAACAGCTCGCGGTTCGGCTCCTTGACCAGGCTCTTGACCACGTGCAGGCCGTTGTCCAGCGCGTTGCGGTAGTCGTCGATCTTGGCCTGTGCGCGCTCGGCATCGATGCGGCCGGCCTGGATCAGGGCGTCGGCATACAGCTCACGGGTGGTGCGCTGCTTGCTGATCTGCTGGTACATCAGCGGCTGGGTACCGTTTGGCTCGTCGGCCTCGTTGTGGCCGCGGCGACGGTAGCAGACCAGGTCGATGACCACGTCACGCTTGAACTGCATGCGGTAGTCGATGGCCAGCTGGGTGACGAACAGCACCGCTTCCGGGTCATCGCCGTTCACGTGCAGGATCGGCGCCTGGATCATCTTGGCAACGTCGGTGGCGTACTCGGTGGAACGCGAGTCCAGCGGGTTGCTGATGGTGAAACCAACCTGGTTGTTGATCACGATGTGCACGGTGCCGCCGGTCTTGAAACCGCGGGTCTGCGACATCTGGAAGGTTTCCATGACCACGCCCTGGCCGGCGAACGCTGCGTCGCCGTGGATCGAGATCGGCAGGACCTTGTCGCCAACGGTGTCGTTGCGGCGATCCTGGCGGGCGCGAACCGAACCTTCCACCACTGGCGAGACGATTTCCAGGTGGGAAGGGTTGAACGCCATGGCCAGGTGAACTTCGCCACCGGCGGTCATCACGTTGGAGGAGAAGCCCTGGTGATACTTCACGTCACCGGAGCCCAGCTCGTTCATCTTCTTGCCTTCGAACTCGTCGAACAGCTCGCGCGGGTTCTTGCCGAAGGTGTTGACGAGCACGTTCAGGCGGCCGCGGTGGGCCATGCCGATCACGACTTCCTTGGTGCCGTACGAACCGGAGCGCTGGATCATTTCGTCCAGCATCGGGATCAGGCTTTCGCCGCCCTCGAGGCCGAAGCGCTTGGTGCCCGGGTACTTGGTGCCCAGGTACTTCTCCAGGCCCTCACCGGCCGTGACGCGCTCGAGCAGGTGGGCCTGCACGTCAGCGGAGAATTCCGGACGGCCACGCACGCTTTCCAGACGCTGCTGGAACCAGCTGCGCTGCTCGGAATCGACGATGTGGGTGAACTCGGCGCCAATGGTGCGACAATATGTCTTCTGCAGCGCTTCGGAAATTTCGCGTAGGCTCGCTTCCTCTTTGCCGATGAACAGGTCGCCGGCACGGAAGGTCGTATCAAGATCGGCATTGGTCAAGCCGTAGTGATTGATCGACAGGTCTACGGGCGCAGGACGCTGCCACAACCCCAACGGGTCGAGCTTGGCAGCCTGATGGCCGCGCATACGATAGGCCTGGATCAGTCGCAGCACTTCAACCTGCTTCTTCTCGTGTTCACTGCTCACGCTCCCGGCGGAAACCGGTTGGGCGCGGCGCTGGTTCTTTGCCAGCAGTACGAAATGGTCGCGGATCGTCGAGTGCGATACATCGGTAGCGGTGCTGCCGTCGGCGGGCAACTTCTGGAAGTAGGTGCGCCACTCTTCTGGCACAGCGTTAGGGTCGTGCAGGTAGAGCTCATAAAGCTCTTCCACATATGCAGCGTTACCACCTGAAAGGTGGGCGCTTTCCCACATGCGCTGCATCACGCTTTCTTGCATGCTTGGTCACCCTCGGTTAGGGGACTGATCGGCGAGAGCCACAGCAAACCTGGAAAAGTCCGAACACAGCGACTGAACCACGCCACTTGGATCCTGCTGATTTTCCGGGTACCAGCCCGGAAAGCCCCTGCTGGTCTCATATCTTCATAGGTAATGAGCGCGGGCTTTGTGGGCCCTTGCTCGGGTTTTACCTCAGTGCGGGCTCACCACCCGCACCTCGGCTTACTGCAGGTACAACGCTTTGAATCAGGTGCCGCTTTGCAGCAGCATGTTACGTACGTGGCCGATCGCCTTGGTCGGGTTCAGACCCTTCGGGCAAACGTTCACGCAGTTCATGATCCCGCGGCAGCGGAACACGCTGAACGGGTCATCCAGGGACGCCAGGCGCTCCTGAGTCTTGGTGTCGCGGCTGTCGGCCAGGAAACGGTAGGCCTGCAGCAAGGCGGCGGGGCCCAGGAACTTGTCCGGGTTCCACCAGAACGATGGGCAGGAGGTCGAGCAGCAAGCGCACAGGATGCACTCGTACAGACCGTCCAGCTTGTCGCGGTCTTCCGGCGACTGCAGACGCTCGATGGCCGGAGCCGGCGTGTCGTTCTGCAGGAATGGCTTCACCTTCTCGTACTGCTTGTAGAAGATGCTCATATCGACCACCAGGTCACGAATGACCGGCAGGCCAGGCAGCGGACGCAGGATCAGCTTGTTGCCCTTGACCACACCCGACAGCGGGGTGATGCAGGCCAGGCCATTCTTGCCGTTCATGTTCATGCCATCGGAACCGCACACGCCTTCACGGCAGGAGCGACGGTACGAGAAGCCCTCGTCCTTTTCCTTGATCAGTGCCAGCACGTCCAGAACCATAAGGTCCTTGCCGCCGGTATCGACGTCGAACGACTCCATCTTGGGCGCCGAGTCGGTGTCGGGGTTGTAGCGATAAACTTCGACTTTCAACATAGCAGCCACCCTTAGTAAGTCCGGACTTTTGGTTCGAAGGCAGGAACTGTCTTCGGCGCAAAGTTGACGCCGCGCTTGGCAACGCGCTTCTCACCCGGGTAGTACAGGGTGTGGCACAGCCAGTTCTCGTCGTCACGGTCTTCGAAGTCTTCACGGGCGTGCGCGCCGCGGGACTCTTTACGGGCTTCGGCCGCGATGGCGGTAGCTTCGGCGACTTCCAGCAGGTTCTGCAGCTCCAGCGCTTCGATACGCGCGGTGTTGAAGGCCTGGGACTTGTCGTTGATCTTGACGTTGGCGATGCGGTCACGCAGGCCAGCCAGTTGCTCGATACCCTTCTGCATGTATTCGCCGGTACGGAATACACCGAAGTAGTTCTGCATGCAGCTCTGCAGTTCGCGCTTCAGGCTTGCCACGTCTTCGCCGCTGGTACGCTCGTTGAGCTTGTTCAGGCGGTTCAGCGCAACATCGACGTCGGTGTCGCTGGCATCGCGGTACTCGACGCCTTCGGTCAGCGCCTTTTCCAGGTGCAGGCCGGCGGCACGGCCGAACACCACCAGGTCGAGCAGCGAGTTACCGCCCAGGCGGTTGGCGCCGTGGACCGATACGCAAGCCACTTCACCCACGGCGAACAGGCCCGGGATGATGTGATCCTTGCCTTCGGCGTCCATGGTGATGGCCTGGCCATGAATGTTGGTGGCAACGCCGCCCATCATGTAGTGGCAGGTCGGCACGACCGGTACCGGGGCGACCACTGGGTCGACGTGGGCGAAGGTCTTGGACAGCTCGCAGATACCTGGCAGGCGGCTGTGCAGCACTTCCTCGCCCAGGTGATCCAGCTTCAGCAGCACGTGGTCCTTGTTCGGGCCCACGCCGTTGCCGGCGATGATTTCCTTGACCATGGAACGGGCGACCACGTCGCGGCCGGCCAGGTCTTTCGCGTTCGGCGCGTAACGCTCCATGAAGCGCTCGCCGTGGGCGTTGATCAGGTAGCCACCCTCACCGCGGCAACCTTCGGTGACCAGTACACCGGCGCCGGCGATGCCGGTCGGGTGGAACTGCCACATCTCGATGTCCTGCACCGGCACGCCGGCACGCAGGGCCATGCCGATACCGTCGCCGGTATTGATCAGGGCGTTGGTGGTGGAGGCGTAGATACGGCCAGCACCGCCAGTCGCCAGCACGGTGGCCTTGGACTTGATGTACATGGTTTCGCCGGTTTCGATGCAGATCGCGATCACACCGACGAACGCGCCGTCCTGGTTCTTCACCAGGTCAACGGCGTAGTACTCGTTGAGGAAGGTGGTGCCTGCCTTCAGGTTGCCCTGGTACAGGGTGTGCAGCAGCGCGTGACCGGTACGGTCGGAGGCTGCGCAGGTACGGGCAGCCTGGCCGCCCTTGCCGAAGTCCTTGGACTGGCCACCGAACGGACGCTGGTAGATACGGCCGGTTTCGGTACGCGAGAACGGCAGGCCCATGTGGTCCAGCTCGAAGACCGCGGCCGGGCCTTCCTGACACATGTATTCGATAGCGTCCTGGTCACCGATGTAGTCGGAACCCTTGACGGTATCGTACATGTGCCAGCGCCAGTCGTCGTTCGGGTCGGCCGAAGCGATGGCGCAGGTGATGCCGCCCTGGGCGGAAACGGTATGCGAACGGGTCGGGAACACCTTGGTGACTACGGCGGTCTTGTGGCCGCCTTGAGCCAGTTGCAGTGCTGCGCGCATGCCCGCGCCGCCGCCACCGATGATGATGGCGTCGAAGGAAATGGTTGGAATGTTAGCCATGAATCAGATACCCCAGAGAATCTGCACACCCCAGACGAAGTAAGCGAACATCGCAACGCCGCATACCGCCTGGAACAGGAAACGAATCGCAGTCGCCGACTTGCCGAACGCCATCGGCGTCAGGTAGTCGGTGGCAATGGTCCACATGCCGACCCAGGCGTGGGCGCCCAGGGCAACGAGGGCCAGCAGACTGAAGATGCGCATCGCATTGTTGGTGAACAGAGCGTGCCACTGGGCGTAGTCGATGCCCGGGTGGGCGGCGAGGTAGCCGATCAGGAAAATGAAGTAAGCCGCGAGAACGACCGCCGAGACGCGCTGCGCCATCCAGTCGTAGAGGCCCGAACGCGACAGGTTCGTGACGTTAGTTACCATACCCAAACTCCTGCCAGAACGATCAGCACCACGGAGATGACGATCACGATTTTCGAGCCCAGCTTGCCGCCTTCCAGCGTCTCACCGACACCCATGTCCATGATCAGGTGGCGCACACCTGCCACGAGGTGGTACAGCAGGCCGGACAGCAGGCCCCAGGTCACCAGTTTGGCCAGCGGACTGGTCAGACACGCCTTCACCTCGGCAAAGCCTTCCTCCGAACCCAGCGACTTGCCCAGTGCGTACAGCATGATGGCAAGGCCGAGGAAGAGGATGACGCCGGAAATACGGTGAAGAATGGACGTGTACGCGGTGATCGGGAGTTTGATGGTCCTTAGGTCTAGGTTTACAGGTCGTTGGCTTTTCACGGCTTTTTTCACACTGAAGAGCCCCTAGCTAACAGGGCAAAGTTGTTGGTAAGTGTACTGGTCAGGTACCCACCACCCAGGAGAGCGACGACACCCAGCAGGGCGGGCTTGGAAGCCCCTGGGAGTCGGCTGCCGAGTATAGACAGTTAGGCTGCTTATGACAACGTGAGGGGCTAGCCCAAATATCGCATTGCCTTTAAGGGACAAAAGGCGTAAACGGGCGAGAATTTCGTGAAAAATCAGGCCTCAGAGGGCGTTTCAACCAGCCTTTAGGCAAATTGACATTCGAATTTATCCCTCTATAGTGGTGCGGGCCCTGCGTGGGGGGTCTGTCTGATGATTTCAAGCATTAATAGGAGGCCACATGGCTGACAAAAAAGCGCAGTTGATCATCGAGGGCGCTGCCCCCGTCGAGCTGCCCATTTTAACCGGCACCGTTGGTCCCGATGTTATCGACGTCCGCGGGTTGGGGGCATCAGGCCACTTCACCTTCGACCCTGGTTTCATGGCGACCGCCTCGTGCGAGTCGAAGATCACCTACATCGATGGCGACAAGGGCGTGCTGCTGCACCGCGGCTACCCGATCGAACAGCTCGCCGAACAGTCGGACTACCTCGAGACCTGCTACCTGCTGCTCAACGGCGAACTGCCGAATGCCGAGCAGAAGGCCCAGTTCGTCAGCACCGTGAAGAACCACACCATGGTTCACGAGCAGCTGAAGTCGTTCTTCAACGGCTTCCGCCGCGACGCCCACCCGATGGCGGTGATGTGCGGCGTGGTCGGCGCCCTGTCGGCGTTCTATCACGACTCGCTGGACATCAATAACCCGCAGCACCGCGAAATCTCCGCGGTACGCCTGGTCGCGAAAATGCCGACCCTGGCCGCGATGGTCTACAAGTACTCCATGGGCCAGCCCATGATGTACCCGCGCAACGACCTGTCGTACGCGGAAAACTTCCTGCACATGATGTTCAACACCCCGTGCGAGATCAAACCGATCAGCCCGGTGCTGGCCAAGGCGATGGACCGGATCTTCATCCTCCACGCCGACCACGAGCAGAACGCCTCCACCTCCACCGTGCGCCTGGCGGGCTCCTCGGGCGCCAACCCGTTCGCCTGTATCGCCGCCGGCATCGCCGCACTGTGGGGCCCTGCCCACGGCGGTGCGAACGAAGCCGTACTGACCATGCTCGATGAAATCGGCGATGTCTCGAACATCGACAAGTTCATCGCCAAGGCCAAGGACAAGAACGATCCGTTCAAGCTCATGGGCTTCGGTCACCGCGTGTACAAGAACCGCGACCCGCGCGCCACCGTGATGAAGAAGACCTGCGACGAAGTGCTCAGCGAGCTGGGCATCAAGAACGACCCGCAGCTGGAACTGGCCATGCGCCTGGAAGAGATCGCCCTGACCGATCCGTACTTCGTCGAGCGCTCGCTGTACCCGAACGTCGACTTCTACTCGGGCATCATCCTCAAGGCCATCGGTATTCCAACCAGCATGTTCACCGTGATCTTCGCCCTGGCGCGGACCGTCGGCTGGATCTCGCACTGGAAGGAAATGCTCTCCAGCCCGTACAAGATCGGCCGCCCGCGCCAGCTGTACACCGGCTACGAGCAGCGTGACATCGTCGAGCTGAAAGACCGCAAGTAAGCCTTTTCGGCCGAACGCAAAAAGGCTGCCCTCGGGCAGCCTTTCTTGTTTCTGCATTACCGGCGCCGATCACTGTTTCTCGGCACGCTCCTTCAACCCCTTCAGGGTATTGAACGGTGCATCCACCACGAACTTGTTGGCCAGCCAGGACGGCACGCTGCCACCTGGCTCGGTGTGCACCTGATAGGTCACCTCGGTGCTGTCACCCTTGGGCACCAGCTTCCAGTAGCCCTCTACCTGGGCGACGCGCACGAAGCCCTTTTCCTCCGGCAGATACTTCGGCTGCTCCTCAAGCTTGCGGGTCAGGCTGCCATCAGCCTCCTGGACAGTGGTCACATGCAGGACGGAATCGCGTGGTGTCACCGGCCATGGCGTATTGAACTGGGTGTAGGTCCAGCTCTGGTCGCCCTCGCTCTTGAGCAGTTTCTGCGACTTGCACTCGTGGATCCAGGCGCAGGCCCCGGCCACGTCCTCCTGCAACGCCTTGACCTTGGCCAGCGGCGCCTTGATCACGGTCACGCCACGGTAGGCCTTGTACTTGGAACCGGCCACCTCGCTGAGGGACACCTTGATCCCCTCCTCGTCCTTGGCCACCTGCCAGTTCTCGGCCCAGGCCGTGGGTGCCAGCACGACACCCATGCCACACAGCAGTGCAATACGCTTGATCGATCTCATCATCTTGTTCCTTGTTGTCGAGGATCCAACCTGTCACGCCGCCGTCATCTGCTCCAGCCACCCGATGATGCGGATGGCCTCGTCACGATCGTTGCCACAGATGTCCGCTTCCGCCTTGAAGCCGCCACACACCTGCGGTCGCTCGGGCTTGCCGAACAGCGCACAGAGGTTTTCGACATTAAGGTGCAGGCAGCGTTCGCCGGCCGGCTTACCCTGCGGCATGCCGGGGATAGGCGAACTGATGGACGGGGCGATGCAGCAGGCACCGCAGCCCTCGCGGCATTTCATGACAACAGGACTCCCAGGAGCAAAACGGGACGAACGTCCCTGGATACTAACCGCTCAAACATATGTTTGAAATTGCCGAGCGAATGAAAAAGACCGTGACCCGGCAGTCAGTTGCGGAATTCGAAATCGATCGCCGCGCCGTCGACATCACGCCGGCTGTCGTTGCGCAACTGCAGCTGCATTTCGTTGCTGATCAGTCGGCCGTTGAGCTGGAACGGGCTGCTGTCGGACTCCGGCTTGGTAGGGAACATCGACGGCAGCAGAGGCTTGCGCACCACCGGCCCGTCACCCAGGTCCGGTTCGAGATGCCTGACCATCTCACTCGGCAGGCTCAGGTCGATTTTCGGCTTGGGCAGCGGTTTGGCGACAGCCTTGCTGACAGGCTTGGCCTTCGCCTTGGGCTTGGCCTTTGGTTTGGCCTTTGGTTTGGCCTTGGGCTTGGCTGCCGGCTTGGCTGCCGGCTTGGCTGCAGCCTTGGCCGCCGACTTGTGCACCACCTGCGCCTTGGCAGCAGGCTCGGCAGCCTGCACCGCTCCGGCCGGCAGCCAGGGCAACGCGCAACACAGGGCAATGACAAGAGGACGAAACAGGTTCATGGGTACCGGGAGCGTAAGCTGCAAAACGCGTATGCTCCCTGTTCGCCGCTCATCTGACAAGCCTACAAAAGTGAACCTGTCGGCTCGCGGCACAATTGTTGGGCCAACAGCCCCAGGGTCATCACCGCGCGCTCCGCCTCGCGGTTCCAGGGAATACCGCAATTAAGCCGGATACAGTGGTTGAACTGCTCCGTATTACTGAAGATCAGCCCCGGCGCGATACTGATCCCCTGCTCCAGTGCCCGCACATGCAGCTCCTGGGTATTGACCCGCCCCGGCAGGCTGACCCAGAGGATGAATCCGCCAGTGGGCCGGGTCATCTGCGTGCCTTCCGGGAAATGCTGCTGCACCGCCAGCTGGTAGGCACTAAGGTTCTTGCGATATTCCTGGCGAATGTAGCGCAGGTGGCGATCGTAGCCGCCGTTCTCCAGGTAGGCAGCCACCGCCATCTGCGTGACACTGCAGGCCGAGTGCGTGGTGAAAGTCTGCAGGCGCTGGATCTCGTCCTGGTAGCGCCCGGCGATCATCCAGCCGACCCGCACCCCTGGCGACAGGGTCTTGGAGAAGCTCGAGCAGTAGATCACCCGGTCGAGGCGATCGAACGCCTTGAGCGCCTTGGTGCGCCCCTGCTCGAACATCAGTTCGCCGTAGATATCATCCTCGACGATCTGTATGTCGAAGTCGGAGGCCAGGCGCAGCAACTGTTTCTGCCGCTCCTCGGGGATGGTGCCGCCCAGGGGATTGCTCAAGCGCGCCGTCAGTACGAGCGCCTTGATCGACCACTGGTTGGCGGCCAGTTGCAGGGCCTCCAGGCTGATACCGGTAGATGGGTCGCTGGGAATCTCGATGACCTTGAGCCCCAATAGGTCGGCCAACTGCAGCAGGCCGTAGTATGTGGGCGATTCGGCAGCGATCAGGTCGCCCGGCCGGGTCAGCACCCGCAGCGCCATCTGCAGGGCATCGACACAGCCGTGGGTGACCACCACTTCACGCGGATCGACCAGCACGCCTGCATCACGCATGCGGATGGCGATCTGCCGGCGCAGCGGTTCGAAACCCGGGCTGAACATGTAGCTGAAGGCACGCGGGCTGTGGAAGCGCGTCACCTTGGCCAATTGCTGGTGCAGGGCACGCACGGGCAGGTAGTCCACATGCGGCACCGCGGCGCCGAACGGGAATACCCCATCGCGCCGCGCCTCGACCAGCACTTGCTGGATGATGCTTGCCCGGGTGACCAGGCCCGGGCGCTCGACCCGCGCGATATCCGGGGTCTGCGCCGTCAACGCCGGGGTCTGGTGGACGTAGTAGCCGGACTGCGGCCGGGCACGTATCAGGCCCTGGTCCTCGAGATTGGCGTAAGCCTGCAGCACGGTGGCATGGCTGACATTGAGCTGCGCGCTCATCTTGCGCACCGACGGCACCCGCTCCCCCGGCTGGTAGACACCCCGGCGGATGTCATCGGCCAGTTGCTGGGCAATGCGCTGGTACAGCAGCAGGTTGGTCATGGCGTGTTCTCGAAGCGCTGACGGGTCATTGTTCTTGTGTGGGTCACTGCGGGGCCAGAATACCGTAACAGTTACGAAGTGTACTGGGACAGATCGGAGAATAGCCAACAATACAGTTACGTGACAGAGAAGTGATAGCCGACCACGTCGGCGCGCCGACGAACGCTCAAATTACCTTTGATACTGCCGTTGCCGTTGCCGTTGCCGTTGCCGTTGCCGTTGCCGTTGCCGTTGCCGTT